>NZ_CAURPW010000009.1 GCF_963526985.1 uncultured Campylobacter sp. | reverse complement strand
CGAGGAACGGGCGGCGGCGTGAGCAGTTTCAAACCCCAACGGGGTAAATTTACACGCTAAAATACAAAAATAAAGGAGTATGCATGGATAGTTTCAAACCCCAACGGGGTAAATTTACACTTTAGGTATATTTTTAGCCTTATCATCGAAAAATCCAGTTTCAAACCCCAACGGGGTAAATTTACACGCCCCCTCGCGTACAAGCGGAGCGTTTTTAACGATGTTTCAAACCCCAACTGGGTAAATTTACACAAAGCTTTTTTAGCTCGAGTTTCAAAGGTAGCGGGTTTCAAACCCCAACGGGGTAAATTTACACAGGTTTAGGCCGTTCGGTCGGTTTGCCCGATAGAGTTTCAAACCCCAACGGGGTAAATTTACACAATGCGAAATTCCAAACAATCTTTGACCCCTAAGCTGTTTCAAACCCCAACGGGGTAAATTTACACATCCTTCGTTTGCGGCCGTTTTAAAAAGCGTTTCGTTTCAAACCCCAACGGGGTAAATTTACACAATCTTAAGTGCGAATTATGCGTTTGGGTATTGTTAGTTTCAAACCCCAACGGGGTAAATTTACACAAAAACGCTAGAAAAAAAAGAATATAAAAGATATAGGTTTCAAACCCCAACGGGGTAAATTTACACTCAAAGACCGCGGCACAAAGCTTCAAAGCCTGCTGTTTCAAACCCCAACGGGGTAAATTTACACAGCATAGGCGAGCTGTTGATCTTTTGAATGCATAGCGTTTCAAACCCCAACGGGGTAAATTTACACTGGTAGCTTTAATGTGTTGTTGCTGTGAGCAGGAGTTTCAAACCCCAACGGGGTAAATTTACACCAAGAAATTTAGAAATTATACCAGCCTTAGCACCCTGTTTCAAACCCCAACGGGGTAAATTTACACTAAGCGTGAGCTTGCGGAGTTTACGGGTATTCCGTAGTTTCAAACCCCAACGGGGTAAATTTACACAATTACATCTATTGTTCCCTGATATGATCCCAGTTATGTTTCAAACCCCAACGGGGTAAATTTACACAGCACCAAAATACTCATATTTAGGACTATTTGCGATAAAAGTTTATATTTTTAGGCCTTAAAATAGCCTAAATTTAACCGCTCAAAAAATCTAAAACGCGAGTATATCGCTATCTACAAAACTTACAAAAAGCTTTATCGCCGTAGCGGGCAAATAAATGCAAGCAAAAACGGGCAAACATGGGCCGCAAAAGTAAATAAAATCGGCATAAAATCGACAAGCCGGGTTAATAAATTTGCCGCAAACGACGTAGTGACGGTTTTTGGGGCGGACTTGGGCGCCGTTGTCTCGTAGCGGTCAAGATCGCTATGCCTTTGATGCACGCGTATCGTTTATAAAGGCGGCAAGACGCCAAAACTACGCGGCGGCGCGACCGAGCCGCCTTTAGCACAAGCAAAACGGCATCGTAAAAAAGAGCCGGCAGCGACCAAGTATACCTTTAGCGTCGCGTCCTGGGCGTTCTTGGTTACCAGGGTCGCTACGATCAAGCCCGTCTTTCCGCTTACATGCCTGGCGAGCCAAAAATCGAGCCGATGCTTGAGGATTTGGTCTTAGCGGAAATTTACCGCCTTGCTTGCTAAATGCTTTTTGGACGGTGCGTGAAGTAAATTTAGCTCTAGATCGCATTATCGGCACCGCAAAAGCGCAAGTCCAAACGGCGCTTTAGCTAGAATTTTACGATTTACTATGCTAAAAGCTTCGCCGTCCGCCCATTTTTTCGCACTTCTTTGAAAAATATCCGCAGCGCTTTTTGCTCTTTCGCGCCGATTTCGTAGCTGATAAATTTGAGATACCATTTGATATCATCCGCGCTGATGCCCCTAGTTTGGGCGTATTTGGCGAGGATGTAGTTTGGGATTTTGACATTTGCTCGCAAAAACTCGCGCGCTAGCCGCTCATACGCGCCGCGCCCCTTCACGCAGGAAAATCGCCCGAAAACAAACGGCAAGCCCGTCCGCTCGCGCCACGCCCGCCCCAGATCGTAAAACGCCTCCTCGCCCTCCCGCAGATACGCCTTTAGCG
Source organism: uncultured Campylobacter sp. (assembly GCF_963526985.1). Lineage (NCBI taxonomy): Bacteria > Pseudomonadati > Campylobacterota > Epsilonproteobacteria > Campylobacterales > Campylobacteraceae > Campylobacter > uncultured Campylobacter sp. The sequence goes on along the minus strand of NZ_CAURPW010000009.1, from coordinate 104,851 downwards.
CGCGGTCGCCGATGAGTACCTCGCCCTCAAGCCCCAACACTCCGGCTAGCGCGTTTGAGCTCGCAGACGCGGGATCCGGGCGCGCGGCGGTGCCCTTTCGCACGAGCACGCTTTTTACGTCGCCCTTAGCTACGATGCCAAGGCTCACCTTTTTGTAGCGTTTTTTGCGGCTTTCGATGCTCGAGATCACGGCGGCGTCGATCCTGCGGCAGCGCAGATCGCGGTTTAGTTTGCTAGGCACCCCCTTTTTAAATTCGATGATTTTTTTATCCTGCGAGCTTAGGCGCGAGCGCTTTAAAAATACGTGAAAAGGAAGCAAATTTAGATAGTCTATTTTGCCAAAAATCATAAAAACTCCGAATTTATAAGGATTTGCGCCGTTTTAAAATGCGGCAAAACGAGCTAAATTTAAAACCAAAATCCTAGTCTATAAAAATAAATTTTCATAAAATCCAAATCATAGCCCGCATCAAAAATACGGGCTACAAGCCTTGCTACGATAGCGCAAATTTAACCGATTCGCGCCGCAAAATATATCCGCTCCAAAGCAAAGCACCGAAAAGGCGCGGGTCTGGCCGCCTAGAAATCGCTCCGAAAGGCGACGATAAAAACCGCCAAAACGCGCCGAGCTTGCCGTTCTAGCTTTAGATCTAAAGCTATCTTTTTAAGGCTAAATTTGAAAAGCGGCGACTTCGCATAGGAAATCGCCGCTAGCGGTGCAAATTTGAGCTCAGAGCCCGGCTATCTTGCCTTGCTAAATTTGATATTCGTCCTCTTCAAGCTCGTCGTTTAAGAGCTTCGTAAATCTCGCCGCATGCGCCTCTATCGCGCTATCAGGCACTCCGGGCTCCACGCCGCAGCTAGCAAAGATGCGCCCGTAAACGAGCTCGCAAAAGTCCGCGCAGCACTGAAGCGGCAGCAAAATCTCGTTTAGGCTAAATTTGATCGCGCCGTGCTTGGAGTATTCGCCTAGCCCGCCGCCCGCGCTCACGGCGATTTGCAGCTGTTTGCCGGCGATCTTCGCACCCTGCCCGTAGGCAAAGCCGCGGCTTAGCACGTAGTCGATGTAGGCCTTTAGCATTGACGGCACGTTAAAGCCCATCATCGGGAACAAAAACACGATGCGATCGGCGCGCAAAAACGCCTCCTGCTCCGCCGCGACGTCGATTTTAAGGGCGTCGGTGCCGTATAACCCCTCTAGGTGGCGAACCTCGGCGCCCGCACTTTTGGCGGCGTTTGCCAGCGCCTTGTTTAGGCGAGAGGCGGCGAAATTTGGATGGGATAAAACTACTAGCGTTTTCATTTTGGCTCCTTTTTTGATAAATTTTAGAGCGTTTGCGGTTTTGGGGCGTTAAATTTAAGCTTACCTGCGCAAATCAAGCTCGCTGCGGCACGGTTTTTGACCCAAACTCACCCGCTAAAATCGCGCTAGATTTGATCCAAAGCCTAAATTTTCGCTCCAAATCGCAAAAGTCTTATTTTTGAGAAATTATATCATTAAAAGCATAAAAAGGGATTAAGGCGGGCGCAAAAATAGCCTCTGCAAGCAAAGCTAAATTTAGCCCAGCAAACAGTCTTAAACGCGTAAAAAAATAATCGCTAGGGCGGCGCAGTCTGCCACGTGTCTATTTACTCGCCAATTTAAATCTGTCTCAAAACAAAAAATGGGTGACGTTTAAATGCCCATTAGCGTATGAATTTGCTTTTTGGCGACTGGGTCGGTTGGGTGTTTACCCTCCCCCCAAAAAAAACGGGGTAAATTTACACCATTGTAGGCTTGTTAGCTTTTTACTAAGTATGTTTTTCTTTCAAGCCTCACGCCGTCTAAACACAAAAATTTATCCAAAAACACCGTCTATCGCGCAAGTACTTTGTTTTTTGCCGAGCAAATTTTATTGTCATAGATTAAAAATTCTGTTAAAATGTGTCTACTACGTTATTTTAAGAGGATTTTATATGTCAAAAAGCAGAGCTTTTACTATGGTTGAATTAGTTTTTGTCATAGTGATTATAGGGATATTGTCGGCGGTGGCCGTTCCAAAAATTAATGCGTCTAGGGACGACGCCAGATTTGCAGTATTAACTACGTCGTTTAAGCAGGCGGCTGATGAAATACAAGCTTACGTTGCCGCTAACGGGGTAGTACCTCATTACGAAATTACGAACGAAGTTGCTTGGGGAGAGCCCGATGATAACTTTATGTTAAAAATCCACCCGACGCCTCAATCCGACCTACACCCGGGCGGACAAAATTTGCTTATCGGGTTAAAGGGTAGCGATTATCCTTGCGCGGACAAAATTTGCTTATCGGGTTAAAGGGTAGCGATTATCCTTGCATAGAAATAGGCTATCACCGAGAACTTACGATAGACCCTTATCACCCAGAAAAGGGCACCGGAGATTATTTCAGAGTCGCTCCAGAACAAGCCGAAATGCAGGCGACGGTTATGTATGGTGGACGATTTAAAGGAAACGTTCGTTCAAGCGACCCATTAAGAAACGACTATATATACGATAAGTTTGACGAACGGAAGTTATGCAAGGATTTTAGGAAGTGGGCGATAGAAAATTACGGCACGCCTGTTGTTTTACGATATGATAGTAGCATATTCTCGACTGAGCGATGAGGGGTTAACCCCCAGTCGCTCACAAGCTAATACAAATCAACGATACAATCGTTCCCGCAGTTAGAAAAGGAATAAACGGGAGCGATTCTCCCTTCTTACCTTTTAGCGTTTGGTAAATTATCGCGAATACGCAACTTATGAATAGTGCTATGAAAGACCAAAGAAAGCCTAACAAACTACCTATAATAACTGGTTTCAAACCCCAACGGGGTAAATTTACACGATAGCCAAGAAGCCGCGTTTAATGCCGGCATACTCGGTTTCAAACCCCAACGGGATAAATTTACACGCTTCATCCCAATCGGCAAGAAAATCCCAAAACGGTTTCAAACCCCAACGGGGTAAATTTACACATACCTAAAACAAACCGCAGGAAGCTACGCCGAATAGTTTCAAACCCCAACGGGGTAAATTTACACCTTATTACTGTAGCGGCTCTTTTCTTTACAATTCGTTTCAAACCCCAACGGGGTAAATTTACACGAGTCAAAGACGAAGGGATAGACCTGATAGCATAGTTTCAAACCCCAACGGGGTAAATTTACACCGTCAGCTCTAAAACGATTTCTTTGTCTGTCATTGTTTCAAACCCCAACGGGGTAAATTTACACAGCTTTAGGCGGCGCCGGGCTTGAAATTTGGCGATGTTTCAAACCCCAACGGGGTAAATTTACACTCAGGCTTTCCTGCAAGCCGCTTCAACTGCAAAGATGTTTCAAACCCCAACGGGGTAAATTTACACTCAGCCTTTCCAAGAATGCCAACACAAAGAAGTTTGTTTCAAACCCCAACGGGGTAAATTTACACTTTGCCGTAAAACAAAAAAGTTTAAATTTATTTGATGTTTCAAACCCCAACGGGGTAAATTTACACGACAGAGTGGAGGCAAGAGTTAGAGAGTATAAAAGAGTTTCAAACCCCAACGGGGTAAATTTACACGGTTAAATTTTGGCGAGCGATGCCAAATCACCTGAGTTTCAAACCCCAACGGGGTAAATTTACACCAATGAAGTTGAAACTGATGTTTGGGACGTTACGGGTTTCAAACCCCAACGGGGTAAATTTACACGAAAAATGCCCGAGATTTGCCCCTAATCGGTTTGGGGGTTTCAAACCCCAACGGGGTAAATTTACACGACACCATATCTGAAAACATATTTTTAAGCATCTCGTTTCAAACCCCAACGGGGTAAATTTACACACGCGTTCTTCTTGCAAGGGGTCGCTTATACGTTGTTTCAAACCCCAACGGGGTAAATTTACACAATCAAAAGCTACAATTCTACGATACTACTTTTATCGTTTCAAACCCCAACGGGGTAAATTTACACTTTATGTTTATCGACAAACCTCTTTATACTCTTAGAGTTTCAAACCCCAACGGGGTAAATTTACACTCATCACTCAAAGCCTCATGTATCGCATCGTCACCAGTTTCAAACCCCAACGGGGTAAATTTACACAAGAGTTGCTTTCTCATTTCGACGTTGCCGGTAGAGTTTCAAACCCCAACGGGGTAAATTTACACTTTGCTTACGTAGCCTTGCTCGTTTTGCTTTTCGAGTTTCAAACCCCAACGGGGTAAATTTACACTTTTGTTACCGGTTGTTACCGTGCTGTTACAATGGTTTCAAACCCCAACGGGGTAAATTTACACTATAGCGCTCTCTTGATCAACGTAGAGGGAATAATCGTTTCAAACCCCAACGGGGTAAATTTACACTTTTGTCTTCATTTTTTTTCCTTTTTTACTTTGGGTTTCAAACCCCAACGGGGTAAATTTACACTATGAGGCGACGATCTATAAAGACAACGTAATCGAGAGTTTCAAACCCCAACGGGGTAAATTTACACTGGCAAAAATCCCCTAAAAGCCGCCTTTAGTCCCGGTTTCAAACCCCAACGGGGTAAATTTACACTTCAGAAGCCGGCACGATATCATATTCATCAGAAGGTTTCAAACCCCAACGGGGTAAATTTACACGCTATCTACGCAAGACTTAATGAGATTGATCGAAAGCGTTTCAAACCCCAACGGGGTAAATTTACACATGCCGGCCGCGGCTAACATTTCTTTGATTTTATCCGGTTTCAAACCCCAACGGGGTAAATTTACACTTTACCACCTCTTTGCGGTCGTTTGTAGTGGCCTTGTTTCAAACCCCAACGGGGTAAATTTACACTTAAACATTTGGTGCAACAGCTCCGCGTCCTGGAGTTTCAAACCCCAACGGGGTAAATTTACACCAAGCAAGCAAAAGCAAAAAAATAAAAAATAAAACATGTTTCAAACCCCAACGGGGTAAATTTACACACGCTGGATGAGGGTGGGGAATACGGACTGGTATTTGTTTCAAACCCCAACGGGGTAAATTTACACCCGTCGCGGCTTAGCGGCTCGTTTTGGTATTCGGAGGTTTCAAACCCCAACGGGGTAAATTTACACTTTAATCAAACGCTTATGTTTAAGCTTCTAACATCGTTTCAAACCCCAACGGGGTAAATTTACACTTAAGCCCAGTAGCCCAAAATTTACCAAGATTACTGTTTCAAACCCCAACGGGGTAAATTTACACGGATTAACGATATAAACTTTACCTTCTTGACGAAGTTTCAAACCCCAACGGGGTAAATTTACACGAGGCGCTAGAAATTAGGGATTTAGCTCAAATTTGTTTCAAACCCCAACGGGGTAAATTTACACATTTTACACAAATCGTAAATGGGGTTTCAAGAAAAATGTTTCAAACCCCAACGGGGTAAATTTACACCTTTGATGTGTGGCTGTTGTTGTGAGCCTGTTAAGCCGTTTCAAACCCCAACGGGGTAAATTTACACCGTGCTAAGGAGCTAAATTTAAGCGGATGTTTGAGTTTCAAACCCCAACGGGGTAAATTTACACGATGACGCTGTGCTTAACGAGCGCGCAAAGGAGCGTTTCAAACCCCAACGGGGTAAATTTACACAAAGGGGCTATTTTGAAACTATCCAAAGCCGAAAACCGTTTCAAACCCCAACGGGGTAAATTTACACGCTAGCACGAGCCAAAGCGACGCCGCTCAGCAGTTGTTTCAAACCCCAACGGGGTAAATTTACACTTTGAGTTTGGCACTGCGCCCCGACTATCAGGTGGGTTTCAAACCCCAACGGGGTAAATTTACACGCTCGAGTATATTTTAAATAATGTCGATAGCAATAAGTTTCAAACCCCAACGGGGTAAATTTACACAGCACCAAAACACTCATATTTAGGGCTATTTGCGATAAAAGTTTATATTTTTAGGCCTTAAAATAGCCTAAATTTAACCGCTAGAAAAATCTAAAACGCGAGTATATCGCTATTTGCGAAACTTACAAGAAGCTTTATCGCCGTAGCGGGCAAAGATATACAAGCAAAAATAGGCAAACATGGGCCGCAAAAGTAAAAATCATCATAATAGATATGAAATGAATAAAATCTATATGAAGAGTAGCGATGCTAAAAAATAAAATATAAAAGTAAAACAAATAAAGTAAATAAAAATACCGCAGCAAGCATGACAGCTCTAATCAAATTTCGCTTGCGGCGAATATAAAATACGGACGCGGACTCTTGTAGTCGTCGAGAGAAATTTATATTTATAAGGCTAGGGTTAAACGAAGCGCAAATCCGCTTAAATCCGCGCTAGCACAGGACGCCCAAGCAAGACGCGCTAAACCGGAGTAATAAAATATCGCCCTAAAGCAAAATAAGCAAAAGTCGGCAAAAATACTAAACCTCGCCAAAGCTTGTTTTTTACGAATGCAAACGACTAAAGACATCTAATCTGCAAGATTTTAGCGGTTTAAATTTTTTAGGGATTTTATTTGTTTGCCGCACCCAAATCCTTGCTAAATTTCCGCGTTATCATTTATTAAATATAATTAAAGCGAATAAACTATAAAAGCTAACTATAACCTAACATAGCGTCATCTTTATAAACCGTACCAAAAGAGCTAGCTAAAAATAAACTAGGCCGCGAAAAACGGCAAAATTGGCACAAATTTAACCCGTTAGGGTTTGAAACCTGCCAAAACGATAAATCGGCTATGTAAATTTAAACCAACCATATAACTCGGCGATCTTACAACATCGGCGCAAAACCCAGACGATGACCCCGCAGCGTAAAGCACTCACGATTCGGTAACTTAAATCTACGCGGTCTTATTACGCAAACGACTTAATGCTAGACTAACGCAAATTTAACGTCAATCTAGCAGAATTTTTGTAGCATCTAACATCGGCGTATTTGTCTAGCTCAACTTTGAATTCCTAATCGCGAGGTCGGGTTTATTTTCTTACGAATTAACGATATTACCCAGCCCCAAAGCCCTGCCAAAGTAAAATGCGGCAACTTCTATCCCGTGCGCTATTAAGCTTTAAACCCGATATGCTTTTTTTGGGCTAATCTTATATAAATTTATCCGGCCATACTTTGGTAGGTTGCCGCAAAAACATGCTAAAATTAAATTTTAACCCCGTGATTTAGCAGTTTTCTCACGCCCAGATTCGTGTCGATGCCGGTGATTATGGCGTTGTAGATGTATTCTTTGGCTTGCTGGACGGCGCTTTCTAGGCTCTCGCCGCGAGCTAGCAGGCAGGCTAGCGAGCTAGAAAACGTGCAGCCCGCGCCGATGATAACCAGCGGATCGGCTAGCGGCGTCTCAAAGTTTTGCACGCTGCCGTCCTTGCGGTAGAGCGTGTCGATGCTTTTGCCCGCGACGATGTGCTTTTTCACGATCACGTCGCACGGCAAATTCATAAAATCATCGCCGAAAAGTACGTCCGCTTCGCGCAGGTTCGGCGTCGTAACGGCGACAAATTTCATCAGCTCTTTTAGCCTCTCGATGGCGCTATCTTTGATGAGTTTATGCCCCATTTTCGAGACGCAGACTGGATCTAGCACCACGGGAGCAGAGTTTTTTTCTAAAAAGCTCTGCACGACGTCCATGATAGGCTCGTTAAAGAGCATACCGATCTTGACGGCGTCGAAGCTAAACTCCGCCGAGAGCATCTCGAGCTGATCGGCGATGAACGAGGGATCCAGCGAGACGATATTTTTGATCTTGTCCGTATTTTCGGCCGTTAGCGCCGTGACCGCGGTCGCGCTATAGCAGCCAAAGTGCGCGCATGCCTTGATATCCGCCTGCAGTCCCGCGCCGCCGTTGCTGCATGAGCCTGCGATGATGAGGATTTTTTTCATTTTTTACCTTTTATTTTTAAATTTTTAAAATTTGTTTTATGTCGTCAGGGTTTAAGAGCGGTGAGATAATATACATTATATCGCCATTAATTTTTACCAACATATCGCCTGGACCGAGTAGTTTTTCCGCCCCGCCTTTATCAATACGAGGTCTAATATCGATAACGGCGCTATCGTCCAAAAAATCAAGAGACAAAACAGAGATATCAGAGTCGCTCGCATTTTTAAAATTTAAGTTATTCGCGCCTTTTAAAAGATTATTTTTTGCCACTATAGACTTTCGAGATTTATTTTCGTATCGTAAGATTATAGTGGATAATTTCTTAAAAAGCGGATATCCTTTACTCCTAAATAGCTTCAAAATGCTTTTAAAATACAGACTAAAATAAGTTAAAAATTTTAAAATGAGTTTTTATCAAATAGAAGGCATCTTATTAATAAAGCTAAGCGCAGATACTACGGACTTGCCTTGCTACCGCAAATTAAATGGATGTTTATGCTAAATATATCTAAACTTAAAGAGATATTTTTCAAGCCAGGCAACAGTAACGGCTGCAACGAAATTAAAAAAGAGATTTTCTTACTTTGTTTAAAATGGCGTATTCTGCTTTGCTTCACAATGTTTGTAGCTTTAAAGCATAGCTACGAGTGAAGAAAAGTAGAGTTTTAGATGTAATAAAAAGCAAAACAATCATGAAGCGATGTTCCAATAAAATGAGCCGTATCGTATTTTAAAGTTGATGGAAAAATTTGACCGACTTGCCTTGAGCCAACGAAACGATGCGCTTTACGCTACGGGTAGATACTGCCGAATTTATAAATCTGGTAAGCGAGCTAAATTTAGGATTCTAAGATTTATGAGATAGACTGAAATTTAACAAGCCACGTGATTGTCTAGTGGCTTTATCTTGCGATTTTAAATGCTGTAAATTTTATATTTTGCTTGCGGCAGACTCTAAAATTTAAGAGGAGTAGCACGCCGCTACCACCTCTAAATTTAGTGTTATACTTTTAGAAGTTCACTCTCTTTTTCTTTTACGAGAGAGTCGATCTTTGAGGTGTAGCTATCGGTAATCTTTTGGACTTCGTCTTGTCCTTTTTTACTCTCATCTTCGGTGATTGATTTATCTTTTTCTAGTTTTTTTACCTCGTCGTTGGCGTCTTTTCTGATATTTCTGATACTAACTTTGGCTTTTTCACCAAATGCCTTAGCGTGTTTGGCGTTTTCCTGGCGTTGCTCGACCGTCATCGGAGGGAAAAATAGCTTCACGCTCTCGCCGTCGTTGTTCGGATTTACGCCGATGTTTGCCGCAGAGATCGCTGCGGTGATAGTTTTTAGCATCGGTTTTTCCCAGGGCGTGATGCTTATGGTGCTAGCATCGCTAGCTAGCACGGTGGCGACTTGGTTTAGCGGAGTTTGGCTACCGTAATAATCCACGTAAATATTATCGACTATGCTTATATTTACCTTACCCGTGCGAAGTGTGCTAAAGTCGCGCTTTAGGCCCTCGATGCACTTGTCGCTATGCTCTTTTTGCTTTTTGTAAATCTCATTCAGCATTTATGTCCTTTACTAAAATTTTTGTCGTCGTTTTTCCGTTTACTTTAAGGCTCATTCTGACTTTATATCGGTCGATCGGCTTGTTAAATTTAAGCGTCATCTGTCCATTTTCGAGCTTAACTTTTTTTGTTTTTTGCCCCGTCATCGAGAAGTAGCCGTGCGTCGCGTTCTCATCCGTTTTGATGATAAGTTCACTAATCTTATTATCCTTCGGATAGTCTTGCGGAAGTATCCATTCGGCTTTTAGAAATTTGCTTGCAAGCGCGGAGGGTAGGTGCGTGCCGTTCATCGCAGGGATCCTATCTAGCTCGTGCAGATCGCTATCTGCCGCGACTGCGCCAGAGTTTTGGCTAAGTATAACCTCGATACCGTGTTCTATCGCGACATCACGTACCCTGTCGTTATATTCGCCGAAAGGATATGCAAAATATCGCGGTTTGTAGCCCATATTTTTTTCAAATTTACTTATACCGTCCTCAAAGTCGTTTTTTAGTTTTTCCTCGTTAAGACCGACCATATGCAAGTGACCGTAGGAGTGATAGCCGACTTCGCCGTATTTTTCGATCTCTTTGATCTGCTCGAAGGTCATAAAGTCGCCGTATTTTCGCGCGGTGGCCTCGACATAAATCATCAGCGCAAATGGATATCCGTACTCTAAAAATACCGGTAAGCCTTTTTCATAAAAGCTTTTGTAGCCATCGTCTACGGTTAAAACAACCCAGTTATCAGATACCGGCTCGCCGTTTTTTATTGCGTCAACGAGCTTTGAGAGCGGGATGATCTCGTAGCCTTTTTCTTTAAAATACTCAAACTGTTCGCGTAAATTTTTAATAGAGACGTTGGTGCTAGGGTGCCTATCGTCGTCAAATCTATGATAGTTAAAGATATGCGCGTCAGCAAGCGCAAACTGCGCCGCCGCAAAAAACGCGAGCGCGGAAACTAATTTTTTCATTGACGCTCCTTATTTTTTCTCGCTTACAGGAGCCGTAGGAGCGCTAGGAGCTTGCGGAGCGACTGCCTCAGGAGCCGCAGGCAACGACGAAGTATCGACGCTATCTATGAGAGATTTGCTGCTTTGCGTGTTGTAAAAATAGCTTAGCGCTAGGGTGTTTAGGATAAACAAAACGCCCACGACGAAGGTAAATTTAGCCAAAAATCCGGCCGGTCCTTTTGCGCCAAATAGGCTTTCGTTACTGCCGCTATACGCGCCTAGTCCGATAGAGGAGCTTTTCTGAAGCAAAACGGCGATCGTTAAAACTACCGCAAAAATAAACTGCAATACTAAAAAAAGCGAATCCATAAAAATCCTTTTAAATTTTCAAAATTAGTCGCGATTATACTAAAAAAGTTTTGAATTTGGGTTAAATTTCTTTTTCTATCTCATAAAGTTCGTAGCGCACGGCCTTAAAAATTTCGGAAATTTTAACGTTGATGAGCTTAAAACACTCCTCTAAAACCCTTGCGCTTTCTTGCGCGCGTTTGATGTTGGCGGTTTGCAAATCGTCCAAATTTAGGCGAATTTGCTCGTCTTCTAGGCTCGGTTTTAGCACGTCGTTTGCGGCGTCGCGAAATTTTAAGAATTCTTTTTGCGGGACTTTTGATTTGTGGCGAAGGCTTTTGATTTTTTTAGCGAGGGCTAGGTCGTCAAATCCGTAACGTCTGACGTCCTCGACGACCCTAAGCCCTTCTTTTAAGCGGTTTAAATTTGCGTCTATTACGCGATAAAGCCGCTCGTCGTTAGTCATCGCTATTAAAAAATCCTAAAATTCTAAGCAATGAAACGAATAAATTTAAGAAGTCAAGATAAAGATCAACTGCGCCCTCGATCGGAGTTTCGTAGTTACCGCGGATGATATTTTGCGTATCGTAAAGGATATACGCGCTAAATAAAACAGCAGATACGCACGATAGCGCTACCTGAAAAATCGGACTTTTGAAGAATAAATTTAGCAGCATAGCCACGAGCAAAACGATAAGCGTGATGAAAAGCATCTTGCCCCACGTCGTAAAGTCGCGTTTGGTATTCATCGCAAACACGCTAAGTCCGCCAAATGCTACGGTCGTAAGCGTAAAGGCCTGAGCTACTATCGCAGCGCCTCCTGGCATCGCAAAAGTGCGTCCTAAAATAGGCGTAAGCGTAAGTCCGCTAACGAAAGTAAAGGCAAAAAGCAGGATCAAATTTAAGCCCGCTTTGCGTTTAGCAAACATTAAACCGACCAAAAGTCCTAGCTCAAGTATCACAAACAGCCAGTAGTTGCTCGCCACCGTCGCTCCCAGCGAGCTATAAAGCCCGACGTAAGCTCCGACGCTGGCTGCTAAAAGCGAAGCCGCAAAAAGCTGATAAGTTTGCTTGATAAACGTGCTAAGCGCGCTTTGCGAATATTCGCCGGCAACCTCATGCTCGCTTGAGCTTGCATAATTTCTGTCGTATAAACTCATGTTCTCTCCTTTTTAATTTTTGATGCAAATTTAGCCAAAAATAGGTAAATAAAATATAAAAAATCGCTGAATTTGACGCGCAAAAAGCAATTTAAATTTTTTTGACGAAGTTTGAAACGTTTTTGATATAATATTTTAAAAAATTATTCGGGAAAATACAATGCAAGAAATTTTAGACGGCGCCGTTAAATTTATGGAAGAAGATTTTTTAGAACACAAGGAGCTTTTTGAAAGCCTGGGCGAGAAGCAGACGCCGCACACCCTTTTTGTGGGCTGTATCGACTCGCGCGTCGTGCCTAGCCTCATAACAAACACGATGCCGGGCGACCTAGTCGTCGTGCGAAATATCGCAAATATCGTGCCTCCGTACCGCAAAAGCGAGGAGTTTTTGGCTACAACCTCGGCGATCGAGTACGCCTTGCAAACGCTAAACGTGCAAAACGTCATCATCTGCGGACATAGCAACTGCGGCGGCTGCGCGGCTTTGTGGATGGACGAGGCTAAATTTAGCAAAACGCCAAACGTAAAGCGCTGGCTAGATTTGCTAGAGCCCGTAAAAAAGCGCGTGCAAAAGCTTTTCGGCGACAATATCGCAAAAAGAGAGTGGCTAACCGAGCGCTTAAGCCTCGTAAATTCGTTTGAAAATTTACTGAGCTATCCAGACGTAAAGGCTAAATTTAAAGACGAGGAGCTAAAAATTTACGCCTGGCACTACATAATAGAAACGGGCGAAATCTACAACTACAACTTCGTGACGAAGAGCTTTAAACTGCTAGGAGTCGAGAAATGAGAAAAATTTTAGCCGCCGTTTTTGCGCTGTGCTTTGGCTTAAATTTACTAGCAAATACCAAAATCGACGACCTAAACGCCACGGATATCCTAAGCGTCGTAAATCAAATCAACGAAGCAAACTCTCAAATCGCCGTTATCAAAGCACAATCCGCCGAAAATAACGAGACCGCCGATAAAAACGTGCTTTTTAAAACCGTCTCGGAGAAAAAAGAAAAGCTAATCGAGCAGATCCCCTACCTCATCATGCAAATCGAAATCGACGAGGAGCAGGTGCAGAAATTTAAGCGCGAAATGCAAAATTTGGAATCAAAAATCAAACGGCTAAAAAACTCAGACAACCAAAATTTATACGTAAAAGACAAGCTGGAGTTTGAGCGTATGCAGCTTGACGGGCTGTTTTACTCCTCGCTTTTAAATTTAGAAAATATCTTCAAAGAAGGCGGCAAGGCCGTGGACGTAAGGCTCGCCGTCGAGGAGACGCTGCTTAGCTTTCAGACGGAGTTTTACTCGCAGTTTAAGGAGTTTAAAGATAGTCTAAACGAGGAAGCGCTCGCTGCGCACAAAGGCGAACTAGAGGCGCTAGAGGCGCACAAAAAGACGCTTGAGGAGATACTTCACTATCTGCGCGATAACGCCGAGCTGCTCACGTCAAACTACATCATTTCGGAGCTAAATTTAAAAACGGCGATCGATTTTATCAACGAAAAGGCCTCCTTTACGAGTAAATTTAACGTCGGCAAAGCTGCGATTATATTCGTAGTATTTTTGTTTTTCGTCTCGTTTACGACGCTGCTTAGTAAGCTCACGCTGTGGGCGCTAATGAAATTTTTTGTCAAGCACGACTCGGATAGACAGACGAAAGGGCGCATCGTCGAGATCATCAAACGCCCGATGCTGCTCACCCTCATCGCCTACGCGATAGATATATGCGTCTCGATCGCGTATTATCCCGCTCCTATGCTGATAAAATTTGCAAATTTCCTTACGATCACTTTCGTTATCGCCGTCACCTGGCTCATACTTAGCGTACTAAACGGCTACGGCATGGTGCTCATCAACGAACTCACCAAAAAAAGCGGGCGCAAAGAGGTGATAAATTTGATCCTAAAGATCATCTATTTCATCATCTTTGTTATCGCGCTACTTATCGTGCTTAGCAAGCTCGGATTTAACGTCAGCGCCATCATCGCGTCTCTTGGTATCGGCGGCCTTGCGGTAGCTCTTGCGACCAAGGATATTTTGGCGAATTTCTTTGCTTCCGTCATGCTGCTCTTTGATAACTCGTTTTCGCAAGGCGACTGGATCGTGTGCGGCGACATCGAGGGAACGGTCGTGGAGATCGGGCTTAGAAAAACGACCGTGCGAACCTTTGACAACGCCCTTATCTTCGTACCAAACTCCAAGCTAGCTAGCGATCCGATACGAAACTGGAGCAGGCGAAAGATGGGACGACGCATCAGGATGCTAATCGGGCTAGAGTATAGCGCCACGACCGAGCAGATCAAAAAGTGCGTCGAGGAGATAAAACAGATGCTAATCGACCACCCAGACATCGCAAAGGGCGACGATATGGGGTCTAAAAAAGTTAGCCGCTACGACCGAGGCATCGTTTCGTTTGACGATTTGGCGGGATATAAGTCGAATTTATTCGTCGTCGTGGACGAGTTTGCGGATAGTTCGATAAATATCCTCGTGTATTGCTTTTCAAAGACGATAGTTTGGGGCGAGTTTTTGGCCGTCAAAGAGGACGTGATGCTAAAAATAATGAATATCGTAGAGGCCAACGGACTTGGATTTGCCTTCCCTAGCCAGAGCCTATACGTCGAAGAAGTGAAAAAATAATTTTAAAGGAGAGAAAATGAGCGAAGAATTTGACTACGAAGAGGAAGATCTGGAGGAGGAATACTCTGAATTTGACGACGAGAGGTCCGAGCGATACAGCTATAACTACGACGAGAACGACTACGAATACGGCGACGAAGACGAAGAGGATAGCTACGAGATGTGATTTGCGCTCAAATTCGGCTTTGCGGGTAAATTTGCCGGCAGGCCGAATCTGAACTGACGCTTTGTTTGAGGTTTAAACAAAGAAACTACGATATTTTAAATTTTAGTTTGCTCTGCGCTTGCAATTTTTAGAAAATGCCGCTAATTACGCACAAATCTAGACGTTGCGGCTAAATTTAAGTATAAAAAATACGCAACTTTTGATTATTTTATTTCAAAACCGCAAAATTTACCGAACGGATTTTGCGGAATTTTAAAATTCTACGGAATTTTAAGGGAAAAATATGAGCTATTTTAAAAATTTACTCTTTGATTTAAGGAGCGGCAAGCTAGCGCTGCATCCGATTTTGCTCGCGGCGATGTTTTGCGTAGTGAAAATTTCGTGGCCTTATTTAATAGGGCCTACGGGCGATGATGGCTTGGGCGGGACAATCTTCGGCAACTTCATATTTTGGGACTTTGCAGCATGCGCGTGTTTCATAGCACTGGGCGCACATCTTGTCTATGTCGCGGGGCGCGGCGGCAAAAACAGCCAAAGTAGTATCTACGAAAGCAGCTGCTACGAAGGCGCGATACAACCTCGCGGACTGCGATATTTAGCCGTGCTACGCGCTATCTTATGCACACTATGTATCATCGCGTGCATAGCGGGCTATCTTAGCGCGGATATAGACCATCAAAAATTAGGCGTTCTGAATTGGTTTTTCCTGGCCGCGCTAGTAAGCTCTTTCATATATTTGGTTGCGATCCAGATTGTTACGACCGACTCCGAAATAATAAATTTAGGCGCTGCCTTTGCGGCAAGCTATGCGGCTACTTGCTGTGCGGTTTGTATAGGTTTTGTGATTGGTCACAGGTATACTACCTATATTGTTCCGTTTATTTTCTGGAAAGGGCTGGAGATAATATTTCCGCTAATTTGGGCGTTTTATTTCATGCGCGCCTACAAAAAGCGCCTAGCAGAGGAGATGCACGAGCAAATTTAACGCTCATTGTTACACTTCATTTTTGTAGCGAGTAAATTTATCCGCGCTTAGGCTACTTTGACGCTATCTGCGAAATAGCTAAATTTATACGTTTATATCTAGTTTTCGGATTTTATTTAAAGCTTCTAAAAGCTTGGTTGCGTCCGTTCATTTTTTTCTTGTTCAACTTTGATAAATTTCTCGAAAAACTCGCGCTTTATATCCTTATAAACATAGGTTTGGCTTTTACTAACGGCTTGGATAGGTTTAAATTTCTTTTCTTTTGCGGCGTCTGCTTGCGCTTCCTCTTTGGCCGTTTCGTCAAAGTCTCCCTTTTTTAGAGCGATTTTTTGCAGCGCGTCTCCGATGCTTTCGCCGTTTTTAAATACGTCTTTTAGAAATTTAAAAAACTCTTTTTTGCTCGCTTCGTCCGCGTAGCTCACGCGAGTTTCGAGATCTTGCCCAAGAAGCGTAATACGCTCTTTTGCGGGCGTTTGGTCGAAATTTAGCGCGCCGTTTTTGAGCGAGATTTTTACGTTTGCGTATTCGCCTAGGATTTTATTTGCGGCGTACTCGAGCCATTTATCTTTAAATTCCTCCTCGCTCATATCTGAATCCAGCAGCTTTGAGGCCTTGGCGTCCATTGCCACACCGCTACCGCTACGCATGAGCCCTAAGCCGAACCCGCCCAAATCCACATCAAATCTCTTCATAAATTTATCCACGCTAAAGACGTCCCGCCTAAATATATCGGACGGATCGCGCGCGTGCGCGATCAAGGCTCGCGTGCTATCTACGAAGCTTTTTAGCTCGGCGGCTTTTTCTTTGCTTACCGATGAGTCAAGCCCGTTTATCTTGCCCCAGACGCTTATTTTATCGTCTCTCGTGTAGCCGCTTAGAGAAAATATCCTCCTCACGGCTACCGGCTCGTTCGGATTTAGGCCGAGCTCCTTACGCCATCCGTCCTCCAACTTATCAAACCCCATTTTACGCCAGGCCGCATGCTTAAATTTTTACCCGTTAGCTTTCCCGGATCAACTTTGTCCGCCCAAATTTTGAGCTGATTTTGGTCTAGTTTGTCTGGATTAAGAGCGCCATAATCGACCAGCGCCGTTAAATTTGACCGTGCGGAGCTTAAATTTGAGGCTAAATTTGCCGCTTATTTTTCCTCGCTAGCTTTTAAATTTACCCGCGAGCGCCGATAAAATCGAAATTTGCTTTTGCGTTAAATTTGAATAAAATTTAGAGTAAAAGATAAGAAGCGATATCAAATTTACGGTCGGCCGTCAAGGCGCATAGATGCTGACGAGTCGCCGTAAATTCGTGCCGCATCGCTACCGACCGGCAAACGCTAGCGTAAATTTATTTTTGCTCAAAGTCTTCCCAGGGATTTATGCAGTAGGTACCGCGGCCCGCGTGTTTAGCCCTATAAAGAGCATCGTCGGCGCGCTGAAGCAGCAGGTCAAACGAGCCGTGCCCGATCTGGCCTTCTGCGATGCCCGCACTTACCGATAGCCCGTTAAAGAGCGGATTTTCTTGACAAATTTTAAAAAATCGGTCAATCAAAATTTGCACGCGGGGCGCTATGCTTTGCATATTCGCGCCGTCGGTAAATATCGAGATAAACTCGTCCCCGCCGATACGCACGTTCATAGCGTCGTTAAAAATCTCTTTTATCAGCTCCGCGATCGCAACCAGAGCCTTATCGCCCGCCTGATGTCCGTGCTCGTCGTTTACCTGTTTGAAGCGATCCAGATCCATATAAAGTATGCTCATATGCGTGGTTTTTAGCTTGTCTAAAAATGCGTCCAACTGGTTGCGGTTAGCTAGCCCCGTGAGCTGGTCGTAGTGGGCTAGATGTTCGATATTTTGCAGATACTCGTACTCTTTCGTCACGTCGCGAGCGATGCCTACGGTACCGATGATCGTCTCGCCGTCAAATATCGGCGTTTTATACGTTTTTAGCTTGCTTAGATTGCCGTCTGCCTTCATCACCTCTTCGTCCAGCAGGCAGGTTTTGCGCGCGGCTACGACGTCGTCCTCGGTCTGGACGCAGACGTAGCCCGTTTGCTCGTATATCTCTTTTGGGATATTCCAGATATAGTAGTGATCTTTACCGCGAACGTCGTCTTTTTGCTTATCTACGACCTCGCAAAAGGCGTCGTTTACCTCTAGATGTAGTCCGCCCATATCCTTAAACCAGATCATATCGGGAGATGAGTTTATCATCGTCTGCAACCACGTTTTTTGTAGCCACGCCTCTTTGCGCTCGGCGATCAAATTTAGCGCTTTTTCAAAGTAAAAGTCGTCTAAATTTGCGCTTTCTAGCCAAATTTCATCGGCGGCATCTTTTTGTTCGCCGGTTATCTTGTCCGCATCCCTCGCGTAAATCGCCAAAAAGCCGTTTTTGCCGATACGGTTTTTTAGCTCGGGTAAATTTAGTCCGCAGTTCTCGCTTGCGATGATGAGATATTGATTTTCGTCGGGTATGGGCGTAGGGATATCGCTTGAGCTTTTTATAGTGCTAAATTCATGCGTAAAGCGCAGCCTTGGCTGGATTTTTTCTAAAATTTCAAGCTTGTTTTTTAAATCCTCGCTTAAGCAAATATGCAGTTTGACGCTATACATAATCTCCCCCTTTTTATTTGCGAAAATTATACGACACTTTGGCTTTATTTGGGCTTTTGAGGTAAATTTAGCGCGGCATAATTTAAGGCGAGCAAGGCTTTAGCTAGGCTCGCTCGCAAAATTTAAAGTCGGTTAGTTTTTGTACATAAGATTAGGCAACCAAAGCGAAATCTCCGGGATATACGTCACTAAAATAAGCCCGATAAATAGCGTCAAAGTCCACGGCAAGCATGAGACGATGACGTCTTTTAGATTCATGCCGGTTAGGCCGCTGGCGACGAATAAATTTAAGCCCACGGGCGGCGTGATCATGCCGATTTCCATATTCACGATTAGCAGGATGCCAAAGTGCACCGGATCCACGCCTAGCGCTTTTGCGATCGGTAGTAGCAGCGGCACCATGATCATAACGACCGATGACGGCTCCATAAACTGTCCCATGATGAAAAGCAGGATGTTTACGATGATTAAAAAGCCTATTTTGCCGATATTTGCTGCTAGGATGCTATCTGCTATCGTCTGCGGAATGTTTTGGGTAGTTAGCAGGTATGCAAACACGACCGCGTTTGCGATGATGAAAAATATCATCGCCGTCGTGATAGCAGACTCTAGGCAGATGTCCCATAGGTCTTTAAATTTGATATCTTTATAAACAAATAGCGAAATAATCAGCGCATATATCGCGCTCGCCGCCGCAGCCTCGGTCGGGGTGAAAATGCCGCCGTAGATACCGCCGATAACGACTACTACGATTAGCAGCGCCCAAAATGCTCTAAAGAATTTTTTTATTCGCTCGCTCCAAGGCTCGGGCGTAGTAGCTTTAAATCCGAGTTTTTTCGCTCCGATATAAGTCTGAAGTATCATCATGCCGCCTAGCATCAGTCCAGGCACCACGCCCGCCATAAATAGCTGCGCGATACTGACCTCGGCCGTAACGCCGTAAACGATCATAACGACCGAAGGCGGGATCAAAATGCCTAGAGAGCCTGCGGTTGTGATGCCGCCCACGGCATACTCTTTTGGGTAGCCGGCTTCTTTAATCGCGACAAACATGATAGATCCTATCGCTACGACCGTAGCGGGCGAGCTGCCAGAAACCGCTGCAAATATAACGCACGCAAATATCGCGCTCATCGGCAGGCCGCCCGGTAGATGTCCGACCATGGATTTAGCAAAATCTATAATGCGTCTAGCAGAGCCGCCCTTGCTCAGTAAATTTCCGGCTAGGATAAACATCGGAATCGCCATGAGAGGAAATTTATTGATACCGTCAAAAATACGCTGAGGCACCTCCGCAACATCTAAGTTGGTAAAGAGCAGCATCGTTAAAACCGTACTAGCTCCAAGCGAAACAGCAACCGGAACGCCTATAAGCATAAGGCCAAACAGCGAGATAAATAAAAATGCGATGGTCATAGGCTCTCCTTAGCTTTTCTTGACCGAGTCGTGTATCATCTCGGCTTCGTTATTTACGATGACCTTATCGGCCGGCGTCATAGCGATCTGGAAAATTTTCTCTCCGGCGCGGTAGCTAGCACCCAAAAACGCTATCGGAAGCACCAGCATAGGTATCCACTGCGGCACGCCTAGATCCACGCTCATGAAATCAAGCTCGATCATCACCTGCAGATACTGCACGCTATAAACTACGATAAACATCAAAAATGCCGTCGTTAGTATATTTGCAAAGATGAGATAGGCCTTTGCGACGATGGGCGGAAATCTCTCGATCAAAATCGTAACCGAGATATGTATGCCTTTTCTAAAGCCGTATGCTGCGGCAAAAAACGCCGACCAGATAAAAAGGTAGTTCGTTAGCTCGCCCGCCCACGACCAGCCCGTGTTAAAGCAGTAGCGCATAACGACGTTAATGAATGCCAGCAGCGTGCCTGCAGCGATGCCTAGCACCGCTACGGTTTTGTTTACCGAGGCGATGCCGACATCTAAAATCTCAAAAAAATTACCCATAAAATCCTACTTCGTATTTATCGTTTTTTCTACCAGGTCTTGACCGATCACGTTGTAGAAGTTCGGATAAATCGGCTTCATAGCCTCTGCCCATTTGCCCTTTTGATCGGCATTTAGCTCGATTATCTCAAGCTTTTTACTTTCGCCGGCAAATTTTTTAAGCTCGCTTAAAATATGCTCTTCTTCTTTAGCCGTCTCTTCGCGCTCGTAAGCCGTAGCCTCTTTTAGAGCTTGCGTTACGTGAGCCTTCATATCATCAGGCAAGCCTTTCCAAAATTTCTCGCTCATAACGACTAAATATCCCAAATATCCGTGGCCTGATAGCGTTAAAGAGCTTTGCGCCTCGTAAAATTTGGAGTTATAGAAATTTGAAAGCGGGTTTTCCGTCGCATCGACTACGCCTTGTTGAAGGGCCGGATAAACCTCTGAAAACGGCAGTACTTGCGGGTTGCCGCCGATAGCTTTAATCTGCTCTTCAAGCACCTTTGAGCTTTGGATGCGGAATTTTTGTCCCTTAGCGTCCGCAGGCTCTACGATAGGCTTTTTGCTTGAGCTAAAGTGCTTGAATCCCGCGTCCCAAAAATCAAGCGCGATGAAGCCTTTTTTAGCGATCATATCTTTTAGAGCTTGTCCGACTTCGCCGTCCTCTACCGCGTAAAGGTGAGCGTTGTCTCTAAAGATAAACGGCAGGTCAAATAGCTGAAACTGCGGTACTATCGGCGTAAATTTAGAGAAACTAGGCGCGGCCATTTGGACGTTACCAAGCTTTAGCGCGGCAAAAACCCTATCGTCATCCATCAGCGACGCGGCAGGATATACCTCGACTTTGATCGCTCCGCCGCTAAGCTCGCCGACACGTTTGGCAAAAAAATCGGCAGCCTTGCCTTTTGGCGTAGAGGCGGCCACGACATGGGCGAATTTGATAGTGTAGGTTTTACCTGCGGCAAACGCGCTTCCGGCCAGCGCGCAAGAAAGAAGCAGTGCGGAAAGTAACTTAAATTTCATGTGATGTCCTTTTTGTGAAATACGCTATGTGTTAGCTTGAAACGATTATAAAATATAAAACTAGCGAATTTAGTAATTTTCCTTTTATCTCGTAAATTTTATCCATTTTATGTGTAAAAAGGTAACATATAAATAAATCTGTATAGATAATATCGTTATTTCGCTTTGTATTTTGCTAGCCATTACTTAATCAAATGTTACTAAAATACACATCATCTTATATTTTGCTTGCTTTTAAGTTAAAATTTATCATGCTAAGCTTTGGTTAAATTTAACGGACCGCTTTTTTAAAATTGCCGCTTTTACGCCCTCTTTGACGCTTCGTTATAGAGCTTAAAGCTCGCTTGAGATTAGGATTTAAGCGACGCGGTTTTATCATTGGGTCAAATTTGCGCGCCATAAGATTATTTGAGCTAATAAAATCGCGGCGGCGTATCTTAAGGCTCTATGAACGAGCTAGCGATTAAAAGCTAGTAATCGCGATATAGGCTAAAATTTGCAAAACTAGCGAGCGTGTCGCTAAATTTATCATTAAAGATAGAACATCTGAATTTATCGCAAAATCTGCGGTTATTGATAAAAGCTTATTAAAGCGTTAGTAAAATAGTTACTCTTTTGTCGCTATAATTACGGATAAATTTTATTACAAAGGAAAAATTATGTTTGAACTTAGAAAACTACCTTTCGATCCGAAAGCAAACGCCGTCGTAAGCGAAGAAACCTGTAACTATCACCACGGCAAGCACCACCAAACCTACGTCAATAACCTAAATAATTTGATAAAAGGTACAGAGTTTGAGGGCGCTAGCCTCTTTGATATCCTTACAAAAAGCTCGGGCGGCGTGTTTAACAACGCGGCTCAGGTCTATAACCATGACTTTTACTGGGATTGCATCGCCAAAAAAAGCCAAATGAGCGACGAGCTAAAGGCGCGCCTAGAAAAAGATATTCCAAATTTTAAAGAGGAGTTTTTAAAGGCTGCGACTACGCTTTTTGGCTCCGGCTGGGCGTGGCTAGTTTATAATCCAAAAGAGGACAAACTGCAAATCGTGCAAACAAGCAACGCGCAAACCCCAGTAACTGACGGCCTAGTACCGCTTCTAGTCGCGGACGTTTGGGAGCACGCATACTACGTCGATCACAGAAACGCGCGCCCGGCGTATTTAGAGAAGCTGTTTGAAAATATCAACTGGGATTTCGTCTCGAGCGCTTACGAATGGGCGCTAAAAGAGGGGCTAAATTCGGTTAAATTTTACGTTTCCGAGCTTCACGGCGGCGCTAAATCTTGCTGCGGTTGCGGCTGCAACTAGTTTTTTCGCTATTTTTGCAGGCTTTTTAAGAGCATTGGCAACGGCGCGCGGCGGCTTATTTTTCCAAAGTAAGCGTAAGCCCGCGAGTAAATTTAACCTTGAGCGAGGACTCCGCTTGGTTAAATTTACTTTATATAAATTATTTTAAAGTAAGATTTCAGTCTCATTTCAAAAAAAGGACAAAAATGAAGAAAATTTTAGTTTCATCTTTGGCGGCTTTTGCCGCAGTTGCTATGCTTAGCGGTTGCCAGGCGAACAAAAGCGAAAGCTCGAACAAAGCGCAAATCACCAAATCGCAAGCCGAAGTGATTAAATTTACCGGCGTAAACGACCCGAAATACGTCGTCAAACTAAGCTCGACGGACGAATTTAGTACCGCCGTGCTGGAAGACAGCAAAGGTCACAAAATCAACCTTAAAAACGCAGTCACAGCAAGCGGCACGAGACTAGCAAACGACGACGGCGCCGAGATTACTTTTAAACGCGGCGAAGGCATCCTAAACCTTGAAAAAGGCGGCGAGGATATTTTCTTAAAATACGACGAATAATTTTTCCGCCGATTTTCGGCGGATTTTTAAATTTATATGGTTTTCGCTTTTTCTTCCGACGAATTTTTCGGCTCTATAATTTTTGTCGCCAAATTTGGCGATTAGCAATTTTTCCTCATAATCAGCCTAAAACCGCGCCTTTAAATCCAAACTTATCCAAGCAAAAACCGCTGGCAAATCGTAACTTTAGGGCAAGCAGCTTCAAATAGCAAAAACTTAGCACAAAATAAATTTAAGGCCTGATTAGATTTTTGCTGTTTAGGGATAAATTTAAAAACCCTTCATACGCCCTTAAAGCGTTTGGTTTGATTGCGCGCGAGTAGAGCTTTGCCATTGCACTCTTATGATTTAGAAATTTAAATTGCTTTTACGTTAAATTTGCAGCGATTTAATTTGAAATTTAAGCGCCTCTATCGCCGCGGCAAAATGAGGTAAAAAATCTAGATTTGTTTAAAACGGAGCTTTTATAGTAACCACCTGCGCGCATCACAAAGTCTTGATAAATAGTCCACGATTACGCCACAAATAAAATTTCGCTTCCGCTCGCGCCGATTTTAAATTTTGGTTTTTCTTTGTCTATGACTGTAGTGTTTGAGCGAGGTTTTTTAAAATTATCAAACGTTTTCCCTAAATCCGCGCGCGTTAACCCCTATTTGCTCGTACGCTCCGCAAAACCGCTGCCGGCTGCTAGAGGGCGCGATATTTTTGAGCCGTTTATTTAGGCTGCGTTTATTGATTTACGCAGCTTTCAAATATAAATTTATGCTCGTTCGGTAAGGCATCGTAAATTTTAAGTGCTAGCCCGCGGATCTCCCAAAGCGCCGATTTTGAGCTGCGAAGCGAGAGGAAATTTTGCAAACTGCGCGCGTTTACACTCCACGTGAGCTCGGTTTTGTAGCACTCGGGTAGGCAGTACTTGACGATGTCGAGGCTTTTTGTGGTGTTTGCGAGGATTTCGCGCAGGTTTTCTAGCGCTTTGACGCTTGCGTTATCGACAGTTTCATCGCCAGTTAATACTATAAATCTCGCCGCCCGCTCAAAGTCGCCAAGCTCAAATTTGAGCTCTTTTTTTAGCTCTTTTAGCGTGTATCGCGTTGATTTGACGCTAAGGCTTGCTACGCGGTGACGGGCTAGCTCTTGCAGCAAGGCGCGCGAAATGCCTTGGATATAGAAGTTATAGTAGAGGTGCTCTAGCGTGCTGGCGTGTTTAAATTTATTGCCGACGCGCTCGATGAGCTCGACGTCTTTTTCGCCGCCGTTGTCGCCTTTTTCGAAACTTTGCCAGCACGTTCGGATCGCGTGCGAGCAGATGTTTAGCGGGGTGTAGTTTAAAAGCGTTACTTGCATTTTGTCTCTTTTGGTTAAATTTAGCTATAAATTTAGCTAAAAATCGATAAAAATTTGATTTTAGTAGATGATATTTGAGATAATATTTTTTAGTTCATCTTTAGAGATTTTGCTATCCGCCAGATCTACTACCGCGTCTTCCATAATGCTCGCAAAATGTACGAAGTATCCGTCCATTCCGTTTAATTCTAAAAAATATATCCCAAGCTGTATGGCGGTTTGTTTGTTACCGTCTAAAAAAGGATGAAATTTGACGCACGAAAATACGATATGGGTTATTTTATCTAAAAAATCCGGATAAAATTCATCATTTCTAACGTGCTCTAAAGCAGAAGCCAGATAACCGATACTAACTTCGTTATAGCCGCTTTTGCCGCCTATATTTTCGATGACGTCGTTATGTATTTCTACCGCGTCTTTTATATCGGGGTAGATCATTTATCTTTTAGCCGCTCGTAAATTGCTTTTATTTTAGGATTATTTAAGACGACTTTTCTTAATTTTTCTTTTATCTCTTTTTTGATTTCTTCTTCTTTTTTTTGCATATTTTATCCTAAATTTTTAAGCGAGTATAGCATATTTTATAAAGCTAGGGCGGTTTTACCCGCCCTAAGAATTAAATTTATTTTAACTGAAGCAGCGTATTTAGCATCTCGTCGCTCGTGGTTATCGTCTTTGAGTTGGCTTGGAAGCCGCGCTGTACGACGATGAGCTGAGTTAGCGAGCGAGATAGATCGACGTTACTCATCTCAAGGCTAGAGGCCGAAATTTTACCGCGTCCGGCAGTTTGAGCCGCGCCGATGATTGGGTCGCCCGAGTTTGCCGTACGAGAAAATAAATTTCCGCCCTCGCCGGCCAAGCCTTGGTTATTTGCAAATTTAGCCACGCCCACTTGCGCTAGCCCCAGGCTTCTGCCGTTGGTAAAAGAGCCTATGAGAGTGCCTGCTCCGTCTATCCTTAGTCCGTGTAGTTCGCCGCTAGCATATCCGTCTTGGCTGATGTCGGAGGTGCTTGAGTTGTTATCGGTGCTGGTTAGTCCGTCGGTGGTCTGCGTAGTACCGAATTTTAGCTCGATATGCTGACCGATAGACGAGCCGTTTTGCGCGCCGAAGGTAATGCTAGCAGGGCTATACGTCGCGAGCGAGCCGTCCGGGTTAAATCTCACGTAACCGGTTATCACGTTTTTAGGCTCTGTAGTGCTTATTTGATTTGGTTCGGCTACCTGGATTACCATCGTCCACTCCGTTCCGCCGTTTTCTGTATAACCGCGTTTTACGAAGTCCATCTTGACGTTATGTTTCGTGCCTAGGCTGTCGTAGATATCGGTGCTAGAGCTGTGAGCCGCCATATTTAGGCTATCGGTTACCCTAGTTGCTCCGCCTACACTTAAAGATCCTGAAATAG
The DNA here is from genome assembly GCF_963526985.1 of uncultured Campylobacter sp. Lineage (NCBI taxonomy): Bacteria > Pseudomonadati > Campylobacterota > Epsilonproteobacteria > Campylobacterales > Campylobacteraceae > Campylobacter > uncultured Campylobacter sp. Next base: position 79,028 of record NZ_CAURPW010000009.1, on the reverse strand, counting down.
GCGCCATAGACGCGGTAAATTTGACGTTTTCGGTTACGTTTTTAGTAGCATTTGTTAAACCGGTTACGGAGATATTCATATCCTTGGCGCCTGCAACGCTAGGATTTTTAAATTGATATTGACCGTGTTCGTTTACGATAACTTGTGCGCCATTGTTTTGATTTGCTGCCGGTAACGGGTTGGTTCCAGTTACCGCTGGATTTTGCACATGATCATAGTTGGTATATTCTCTTGCATCTTTTTGCATAGCTTCACGTAAATCCTCGGTAGTGGTTACTTCTCTTTCGTGCGCATCGTCGTAAGCATGCGTAGTAGATACGTGTGTTTTATTATATACGTATTGATATGCAGTTATAATTTTTATATCGGTTAATCCTGTGTCATCTGCAGGAACTCCACCCGTGTTTACGGTCATTTTTATATTTTTCATATTTGCCGTAGTGCCAAGATTGTTTCTATTGGTTAGCACTAGTTTATTGCCGTTTACTACGCTAGCCTCTACGCCGGTTTCACTATACTTACCGTTTATTATACCTGCTAATTGGCCGATAGTTAATATATTTTCACCAGTTATATTTTTCCCATTTAGCGTTATATTGAGTTTTTTACCAGGAGCAGCGAAAGTACCGTCAGGTCTTATGCCAGCTACGGTTAATTCATCAGTTTTGGCGTCTGCATAGCTAGCCCATATGCCTTGTCCGCCAGTTCCTTGAGCTTCTCTTAGGTTATATGCATCGCCGTTACTATTAAACAATACTCCCAAATCGGCTCCGCGTTCCGTCATCCTTTGTTCACCGTTCCTATTTACGTAAAATCTATTCGCACCAACGTTATTTTCATCATGTACCTCGTTACCGGCTATAGTCCCGTCGTTATCTAAATCTACGCCGTTATGATGCTGATCTAGCTTATAGATAGGTATCTTTTTATTTCCTACGTCGTTACCGCTGTCTAAGTTTCCCTTTAGAGCGATATTCGTCGTGGCGCGCGCAGGTACGGTTAGGCCGGTGGGTATCTTTATATCGCTAAGAGGTCTGGTCGGATCTATCTCGCCCGTAACCTCGTCCCTCATCCAGCCCTGCACGATATTTCCGCCGTTATCGACGAAGTTACCCTCGCTATCCCTTGAAAAATCGCCGTTTCTAGTATAGTACGTAGTCTTGCCGCCGTCCGGGCTAACCATAAAAAATCCGTCGCCTTGAAGCGCGATATCGGTTTGCTTGTCGGTGGTTTGCAGTGAGCCTTGCTTAAAAATTCTCGTCGTAGAGTTTATCTGAGTGCCTAGACCCACTTCCATGTTATTTACGCCGCCGTGCTGATTTTGCGGTGCGGTAGCGATACGCGAAGTTTGATAGATAAGGTCGTCGAAATTTGCGCGGTTGTACTTATAGCCGACGGTGTTTACGTTGGCAATGTTGTTGCCCTCGACGTCCATAGCGATCTGGTGAGCTTGCAGTCCGGTAACGCCTGCCCATAGCGATCTCATCATAGTTTATCCTTTGTAAAAAGTGAAATTTAAGCTAGCCAAAGCAAAAGACGTTCCAAATTTTAGATTTGATTTCGGTTTGATGATTGCGAAAGTAGCGACGAAAAAGAGTGCATAAGTCAAATTTGCAAATTTACTTCAAATTTGAACATAAAATGATAAGGCAAAGTATTTTTTCTTTAGACGAGGCGGAAATGAGCCGAGCGAGGGCGCATACAAGTAGTATGTAACCGAGCTTCGGCGAAATTTCTAACGAAGTATAAAGAAAAAAGACAAGCTGTAAAATTTACAAAATCATCGCACCGATTACGCCGCCGATTAGCAGCGGTATATTAAAGAAGATGAAAGTCGGCACGCACGTATCGTAGATGTGATTGTGCTGGCCGTCGGCGTTTAGGCCGCTTGTTGGCCCTAGCGTGCTATCGCTAGCGGGACTGCCCGCATCGCCCAGAGCCGCCGCGATACCAACTAGCAAGATAATAGCCGCCGGAGAAAATCCCAGCGACAGCGAAAACGGCACGTAGATCGCCGCAATGATCGGTATCGTACCAAAGCTCGTGCCGATGCCCATGGTAACTAGCAAACCGATAGCTAGCATCAGTATCGCGCCGCCTATTTTGCCGCCCACCACCTCGCTAGCAAAACCCACTAGCTGCTCGATGCCGCCGCTCTCGCGCAAAACCGAGCCAAAGCCTGCGGCAACTAGCATGATAAATGCGATAAAGCCCATCATCGCTAGGCCGCTGTCCATGATTTTATCGATCTTACGGTACTCGATACCGCCCAAAACTATCATGACTAAAAGCCCAAGAAGAGCGCCAAGAGGCATACTTTCGGTATAAATTTGCACCCCAAAGGCTACTACCGCGCCGCCTAGCACCGCCCACTCTTTTTTAGTCATTTCTAGGCTTGCAGCTATCTGCGCCTCCCTCTCTTCGCTCGTTTCAAATTTAGTATGCGCGTAGTCGCGTCTTTTGCGGTAAAAGACGAAAATCGCCAAAAAGAGTCCGACTAGCATCGAGGCTCCGCCTATCCACATCACGTCCGAGATCTGGCTCATCTGCACCGTTACGCCGTTGTTTGCTAGCTCTTTTTGGATGATACCGTGAAAGATAAGGCCAAAACCGACGCTAAGGCTCACATACGGCGCCTTTAGTCCGAAAGTAAGAGCGCACGCCACGGCTCGGCGGTCGATACCTAGGCGGTTCATCAGCGGCAAAAGCGGCGGAATGAGAATCGGGATGAAAGCGATATGTACGGGAATCAAATTTTGCGACAAGCACGCGATCGCGGCTATGATAAGCGCGAAATAAGTGCTGGTTTTTGCTAGAGCCTTGCTAACGGCATTTATGAGGATCGCGGTTAGGTTCGTGTCGGCTATCGCGGCTGCAAGCGCGCCTAGCAGGATGTAGCTGAGCGAGGTTTCTAGGTTGCCGCTCATACCCGTTATCAGCGTCGAAGTAGTCGCCTTTAGCGCGCCCAAAAAGGCCCCTACGCCCCCAAATCCGCCGTGATAGATGAGTCCCGCGACTAGAGCGGAGACGAGGATGGAAAGCAGGATGTTAAACCTTAGCAAACAAAGCGCGGTCATCACGATGATGCTGATTACGACGGGATTAGTTAGCATTTTGATCCTTTTTTGATTTTTAAATTTATCATAGCGCTAAATTTACGACTCGGCGCGAATACGGTCAAATTTAAGCATAGCCCTTAAAGCAAAATCAAGCAGACTAGGCACCGGGCACCAAAGCCGCCTTCGCAGCGCAAAAGGCTAAATTTATCCTCGGCGAATTTGGCCCCAAATTTAACCCTAAATCAACGGCGCTAAGACGAACCGAAGTTAAAATTATCGCATTTTCTTGCGCTAGAACCCAAATTCGCCATTTAATTACGCCTAGTCCATTTGCCCGACTTTGCGCTAAATCTATGCGCGAAAAACAAGCCCGTAAATGCTAAATTTACGTATGTTAGGCAAAAGCTAGATTGCCCGGTCGCCAAACGGCTTTTATTTGCCGATACGGCTCATATCCTTAGACGTAAATTTCCTTGCAAGCGGTCGCTTTCGGTTACTTTTAATAATTTTATAATATAAAAATTAAAGTAAAGTAAAATTTAGTCTAGCCGGAGCGCAATCTCATAAAAACTACCAAAAGGAAACAATATTTAAACCGCTCTTAGCGCGTCTAAAGTCGCGGCTTTAGCTTTCAGCGGCCGTAATCCTTGATAAATATGAGCGCTAGTAGCGCGAATTTCGTAAAGCAAATTTAGCCAAAAATCCAAAGCTCGCCTTGTTCCTCGTATAAATTTAGCGATTTAAAACCGCAAACCGATATTTATTTTGCGTGCAGCTCTTTTGCGTATTTTGATTTTTCCAGATTTTCGATTAGCTTTTGCGTGCGCATATCTCTAGCCTCGGGTACTAGATGAAACCACGTATCGTGTAGAAATTTACGCGGAAAATAGCTATCTTTATAATCCCCTATCATCTCAAAACCGTTATCTTCGATGAGCTTTTTTACGTCCTTTAAAAATTTTTGATTATCCGCGGCGTGCGGGTCGTTTAGATCGTAGCAGTCATCGCCCGCGACGGCCGGATATGTAAAGATAAATTTGATCCCCTTTTCTTGCTCCAGCTTTTTCATAAATTTTAAATTTCGCCTAAAAATATCGTTTATGCCGATCTTGCTACCCGAAAAATCGGTGAAAAATATATACTGCTGGCAGGGCATCTGGGTGTCTCTTGCCTCGTCTACTTTGCCGACGTATTGATAATCTCCGCGCTCGCCGTTTTTAAAATTAGGCGAAAAATCGTGCACGGCTTGCGGCCAACGATGGATAAAGTTGTTAAAATTTATCTTAAACGCCGCCCTATCCCTATAGTCTCTGGTTACGGCGTTCATAAAGGCTTGCGGCGGGATTTGCGAGATAGTTTTTAGCTTTTCTAAAAACGGCAAATAGTCGTAAAAATGATGTAGCTCGAAAAAAATCCCGTAGTAATAAGTATCGGGCGGCACGTCGCCGATATAGTAGCGATACTCCAAAGGCAGGATAAAAATATCGCCTTTGTGGGCGAATTTAGCCGCGCGGTATAGTCTATGAAGCAGCGGATAGCCGCCGTGGTCGCCTAAATTTATCGTTAGCTTGCCAAAGTGCTTTTCAAGCATCAAAGAGTTTATGCCGTGATATGAGTTTGAGCCGCTTTCGACGATGATACGGTTTTGTTCAGTCGTGTTTGTTATGAGGTAGTTTTTATACGCGTAGTGATGAGCCGACGAAACCCTGATGAGAAACATCGCAAGCGCCATATAAAACGCGATCATAACTAGCGTCAAAATAGGAAGCGTCAAAAGAAAAATTTTATATTTTTTCAAATTTAATCCTAAAAGTTAAAATACAAAAACGGTGACTCCTGCGCACCGGAGCTAAAAGCAAAAACCAAAGCCAACAAAAACGCCGTAAAGAGCGCGGTAAGAAAGCCAAATTTTGCTCTAGCGGCCATTTCATTCGAGTTTCGCCCAAAAATCGTAACCAAAAGCGTAATACCCATAATAGCGCAAAACGTACCAATGGCTATTTGCGGTGTTTCCATAAAATTTATTTGATTGTATCCCAGAGAGTTGCTTATGTACTCTAAGTAGTTAAAATTTATCTTAACCGAGCTAAAATCAAACATGCCTTTTAGCACTTTCATCGCGCTATCTAGGTCTCTGGCGCGGAAAAATATCCAAGTGATATTTATAAAGTTAAACGTTATAAACCAGGCTAGAAATTTATTCATCGGGCGAAAATGCGCGCCGTAAAATCTGCAAATCATCATCGCAAACCCGTGTAGCGCGCCCCAGATGATAAACATCCAGCCCGCTCCATGCCAAAGTCCGCCTAGCAAAAACACCGCAAAAACGTTAGCGTAAGTGCGGTATTCGCCTCTGCGGTTACCGCCTAGCGGGATATAGATGTAGTCGCGTAAAAATCTCGAGAGCGTCATATGCCATCTGTGCCAAAAGTCTTGGATATTTAGCGCTTTGTAGGGGGAGTTGAAATTTATTGGCAGGACAATGTTAAACATATATGAAATGCCGATCGCCATATCGGTGTAACCGCTAAAGTCAAAATATAGCTGAAAAGTGTAGCTAAGGCTCGTGATCCATGCCTCGCTCATGCTAAGAGTCGTATACACGTCAAAACCGTGAAGGGCAAATCTAGCGAAAAAATCGGCCACTACGACCTTTTTAAAAAGTCCGATCGAAAATAAAAAAAGTCCGATGCTTAAATTTTTATAGTTTATGTGCTTTAAACGTAAATTTGCAAACTGCGGCATCATCTCGGCGTGGTGGATGATAGGACCGGCTAAAAGATGCGGGAAATACGTAACGAAAAGCGCGTAGCGAAGGAAGCTGGGTTCTTTTACTTTTTCATGGTAGCAATCTACCAAAAACGCTATTTGCGTAAAGGTAAAAAAGCTGATGCCAAGAGGCAAAATAACGTGATGCAACGGCACGTCGGCGCCGAAAATTCCGTTAAAATTCGCTATCAAAAAATCGGTGTATTTGTAGTAGGCCAGCAAGGCTAAATTTGCCGCGACGCCCGCCCATAAAATAAGCTTTTTGCGGGAAGGGTGATTGCAAAGAAGATGACCGACGTAGAAGTTAAACGTGATCGAACATAAAATAAGCGGAATATAAATAAAATTCCAATATCCATAGAAAAACAATGAGGCGACAGTAAGCCATAAAATGCTTAGTTGGATTAGCTTAAATTTATTTAATATAAAATAAATGCTAAAAGTAATCGGCAAGAAAAAAACGATGAATGCAAATGAATTAAAAAGCATCTCACTCCTTGTTTAAAAAAGAGTTTAAATATACTCAAATTTGATTTAAATTAAGCTTTTTAATCCTAAATTTGATAAAATCGCTCAAATTTCACCAAAAGGATCAAATTTGAGAAGCGACATCATCAAAAAAGGCTATACGCGCGCGCCGCACAGAAGCTTGCTAAGAGCGACCGGGCTAAAGGACGAGGACTTTGAAAAGCCGTTTATCGGCGTGGCAAACAGCTTCATAGAGATCATTCCGGGGCACTTTTTCCTCAACAAATACTCCGAAATTTTAAAAGACGAGATCCGCAAAAACGGCTGCGTGCCCTTTGAGTTTAACTGCATCGGCGTGGACGACGGTATCGCGATGGGGCACAGCGGGATGCTTTACAGTCTGCCTAGTCGCGAGCTCATCGCAAATTCGATCGAAACGGTTATGAACGCGCATGCTCTAGACGCTCTAGTTTGCATGCCAAACTGCGATAAAATCGTACCGGGCATGGTGATGGGCGCGCTTCGCGTGAACGTACCGACGGTTTTTGTTAGCGGCGGCCCGATGAAAAAGGGCTACACCAAAAAAGGCGAGCCGATCGACCTATCCACGGCGTTTGAGGCTGTGGGTAAATTTGAAACCAAAGAGATCAGCGCCGAGGAGCTAAAAGAGATCGAGTGCAAAGCCTGTCCAAGCGGCGGCAGCTGCTCGGGGATGTTTACGGCAAACTCGATGAATACGCTATGCGAAGCGATGGGTATCGCGCTAAAAGGCAACGGCACCGTGCCTGCGCTAACTCCGGAGCGCGAGGAGCTCATCAGGCAGGCCGGGCGGCGAATTTGCGAGATCGCGCTAGATGAAAAATATAAAATCCGCAACATCGTGAACGAAAAATCGATCCAAAACGCCCTCGTAGTCGATATGGCGATGGGCGGCAGCAGCAACACCGTGCTGCACATCCTAGCTATCGCGCGCGAAGCGGGGGTAAATTTACAGATCGCAAGCCTAAACGACATCAGCCGTAAGATCGCTCATATCGCTAAAATCAGCCCTAGCCTGCCAAATATCCACATGGAGGACATCGACCGCGCGGGCGGTCTAAGCGCCGTGATAAACGAGATTTCGCGCCGCGACAACGGCCTGCTGGATCTAGGCGCACCGACCGTAACGGGCGAGAGCCTAGGCGAGCGCGTGGGCGCTAGCGTCATAAAAGACGAAGAGGTCATCCATAAGGTCGAAAACGCCTATTCGGACGTGGGCGGACTAGCGATTTTGTTCGGAAATTTAGCCGAGCAAGGCTGCGTCATAAAAACAGCAGGCATCATCGGCGAGCGTAAATTTAGCGGCAAGGCCGTGTGTTTTAACAGCCAAGACGAGGCGATAGAGGGTATCTCAAAGGGCAAAGTCGGCAAAGGCGACGTGGTCGTCATCCGCTACGAAGGGCCGCGTGGAGGCCCGGGCATGCAAGAGATGCTAAGTCCTACGAGCCTAATCATGGGGCGAGGGCTGGGAGCAGACGTGGCTCTCATCACGGACGGGCGTTTTAGCGGCGCGACGAGAGGGCTAAGTATCGGACACGTAAGCCCCGAAGCTGCCGAGGGCGGCATGATCGGTCTAATAGAGGACGGCGACGTCATCGACATCGACGTGGATACGTACGCGATAAACGTGCGTCTAAGCGAAGCCGAAATCTCAGAGCGCAGAGCTAAATTTAAGCCGATCGAAAAACCGTTGCCGTTTCGCTGGCTACGAATGTATCGCAAGCTGGTAACCAACGCTAGCAACGGAGCGATTTTGGAGGCGTAAGCCAATAGTAGATTTAAGATAGATAAATTTTTAATAAACACAAAAGCCTTATATTTCTTAATATACGGCTTTTGCAATCTATGAAAATTTAAGATGTCCTTAAAATAATTTTTATCAAGAGTGCTGAAATAAGAATGAAAAAGCCTAGAATCGGCGTGATAATAGCTTCATCTTCAAATAGAAATGATTTACTTTTTTCACGCTCATTATATTCTGTTTTGAATCAAAACCAAAGCCCCGATCATATCCTTATCGTCGACGATAATCAAAATGAATCAGTAAGCAAAGACATAGAGCGGAGAATTTTAGAACTAAAAAATAACAAAATTCATGACATAAAAAACTCACGAACCCCGCATATGAGTGGAACAGGGGCTTGGAATTCCGGAATTAAATGGTATGAAAAAATTTTTACCGAAGATGATTATGTGGCAATTTTAGATGACGATGATAGCTGGTGCAAAGAATATATCGATAGTTGTTATAATGCGGTGACGTCATCGCCTAAAATGCCTGATGCCGTCTTTGCCTTTATAAAACGCAGCGATTGTGATACGTGTAGTTTCTTTGGTGTAGAAGATATAAACATTAATAACTTTTTGAAAGGTAATCCCGGTATTCAGGGCAGTAACATGTTTTTTCGTTTCGGTGTTTTAAGAAGCATAGGCGGCTTTGACGAAATGCTTGCAAGTTGTACAGATAGGGACTTGATGATTCGTTTTTTGCAAAAGTATTCAAATAAAAATATAAAGATTGTCCCAATAGCACTTATTAATCACTTTGTTTCAAAAGATAGTGTTACGTCAAATTTTACTACTAAAACAGATGGTTTAAATAGCTTTCATATAAAATATATCAGGCTCTACTCTCAAGACTTGCTTGATCAAGCTTTACAAAGAGCCAAGAGGCTTTTTAGTTATCAAGAGTCCGATAATATTAAAAAAATTTTTAATCTTATTCACAAATATTTAAAAACGGAAAAGATAGTGATTGGAGTTGCAGTCCACAATAATAAAAATACTTTACGTCGCTGTTTGGAGTCGATTCTTGCGCAAAAGGACGTAAAACGCGATGTTTGGATTTTGATAATGGATGATAATTCCGGCGACGGTTGGAAAAACAGCGTTAGCGATATCCTTAGAAACGAAAAAGTAATAGTTGTAGGTACGAAAAATTATCACGCAGCCAAAACGAGAAACGATATAAATCGCTATATAAAAACTCTTTTTGAAAATGTAGCTTTTATAGGACGACTAGATGCCGACGATGAATATGCAGATCAAACGGTTCTTTCAAAGATAGAGCATATATTTAATGAAAGAAAGTTTGATGTTGCGGTAGCGGGAAACTATCTTAGGCTTGATGGAAAAATTATTGACCGGGTTAATATAGCAACGCCAAAGCTAGCCGATATGACATATCTTTTAAATCGTTTGAAACAGATGAGCGAAGGTATCGCCGAGGCTGAGCTTCCGTCTTGCAATGTTTTTATGACGCCAAATAGCCTGCAAGATTATCCTGAAATTTCAAGTGCAGAAGATCATTTTTTACTTGTGCGGCTTTTGCTCAATGATAAAAATTTAAAAATAGAATTTGCCGAGGATATTTTACTCACGATCTATAATCTAAGCGGAAACAAAACGGCAGATAATAAACAAACAGAAAAGTACTTAAACGCAAGGAAACAACTATACGAGGAAGCGATGCGGCTATGCAAGATGAAGCAAGAAAATTAAAAGCTAAAGATATTTTAGACGACATGGGAATAAAAGAGGCTCATTATCTCGGACAAGGCCTTGAGGGCGTCGTATTTCACGATAGCTCATACGTATATAAAGTAATCATGCCATTTTTTAAATGTAAAAATAAATGGAATACCTATAGGCATCTAACCTTTTTCTTTGAAAAAGAGGATTTTAAGTCATTCTATTATCTTGAAGAGGTGATAGAATATAAAAACGTATTTATTCAAAAATATAAATATGAACCGTCCGTTTTGGTAGATAAATTTACGCAAAAAGATGTTGTTTTGTTTTTAACTGAGTGCTGGCAAAAAAAGATTATAGTTCAGGATTGCAAAAAAGAGAATTTTGTTCGAGTAGGCGAAAATTTAAAATTAGTCGATATGGACGCTAGCGTATATTATAGCGATAATCTATTTTTAAATGCATGCATTAGAATGTATCTATTTTTGCATGAGCAGGATAATCCGCAATTAAAAAAACTGCAAAGAAGCGCGGTTAATAATTTTGACCTACCCCAACTAGAAGGTGCGCGCGAATTTATAAACGAAGTATTTTCTAGTATAATATTTGCAGAGTCGAAAATAGCATTTCAAGATATACTAATAAATAAATTTTCAAATTTAGAGTATGAAATTTATAATGCAAAAACGCTCCCGCATCTCGAGGACTTATTTTTTTCAAAAATAAAAGAAAATCTCTATCTTTGCGATATTCAAATTTCGGATATTATTTTAAACGAAAATAATGATTTTGAACCGCAGTCGATCGCTATCGGCTATAAAAGTTTGTTGCCATTGAAAGAGAAGATTTCTCTACTCATAAAAACATGCGCACAAGATGTTCAGACGGTAGAAGCTAACATTAAGCACATCGTTAGGCAGCTTTCTTATCCAAACGGTTTTTACGAGGTCGTTGTTTCTATCGATACAAAGCAGAGCGATTTTGCTAGGCAATTTACAGATAATGCCGATTTTAAAAAACTTATAGATATTGTGGAAAATTTGCGTCAAAAACGTATTATTGATAGATTTGTGATTTATGATGCCGATGAAACAACTAGGATAAACAAAGAATGGTTTAATGTCGAGACTAGTCAAACGCATTCCGCGACAAATATCCCCATAAGCTCGCAGCTTTACGCCTTTGAGAAATGCGAAGGAGATTATGTTTTGCAGATGGATAGCGATGTTCTTATAGGTAGGATAGATATTAATCACTCATTTTTGGCCGACATGATAAGCGAAATTCAAAAAAATAAAAATGTCTTATTTGTCGGTTTTAATATCTATAACAAAGAATCTAAGGCCTATTTTGGCTTTGAAAACGGCGGTTTTGTACCGGAAGTTAGAATGGGGCTTTTTGATAAAAGGCGACTTTTTAGCGTTAGGCCTTTACCAAATACTATTGATGAAAATTTAAAGCCACAACTCACTTGGTATCGGTCTCTAGAAAAACTACAAAAAGATCGCGGTTTTTGCTCTATAAGAGGCGGAGATAGGCGTAGTTATTATATCCATCCGCAAAACTACCGAAAAACAAATGCTTATAGCTGGATGAATATTTTAGATAGGGTAGAACAGGGTTGTATCCCAAATTTACAGTTTGGCGAGTTTGATTGTAATGGCTCGTTTTATGACTGGTGCACGCCAAAGCGCAGCGAAAAGATGATAGTACTTTCTTGTTTTAGGGACTTGAATATTCATAAATTTTTACGTATGTGGTTTTCTTTGATTAGCCAAACGTTTCAAGAATTCGGAGTTATTTTTTATGATGATTGCTCAAATTCCGGTATTTCGATATTTATAGAGCAAATTATCAAACCATATAAAAATAAGGTAACTTTTATTAAAGGTCGCACTTTGCAAACAAAAATACAGTGCGAATATCTGGCGATTCATTATTATTGTGACAATCCAGAATCAATCATCGTATGCGTCGACACCGATGATGCTCTAATAGGCAAAGAAGCTCTTTTTGATATTTATAAAAAGTATGATATGTGGGGTGTAGATGTGACTTGCGGTCGCGTTCATCAGACGTATAGGCTTGAACCGCACTACCGCTATCCGGTAAATTTTATGGAGCCGCGAAAAACCGGCGGCAACGTATGGCAACATCTAAAAACATTTAAAAAATATCTTTTTGACTCGATTCCGCTTTCGTATTTTATGTACGAGGATAAAGAAGCAAGGCTAAGTAAGCGAAAATGGATAGAAAAATGCGATGACTACGCTATGATGGCTCCTATTGTCGAAATGAGTTCATCGCCATTGCAGATGGATTTTATTAACTACTACTACGAGCGTGATTATGATAAGAAAGACGCAAATAGAGAACTCAAAGAGCAGTCCATAAAAGAGATTCTTGAAAAACCGCCGCTATCGCCAAAAGACGTAGTCAAAGGACGAAAAAAATTTCTTTCAAATTTGGACATGATCGAAATAGATATAACGTTTGAGTGTAATTTGAAATGCAAAGGATGCAATAGATCTTGCGGATATGCCCCTTCATCTGAGAGCATGACGATTGATGGCATAAGGCGTTTTATTAATGAGAGTAAAATTTTGGGTAAAAAGTGGAAACTTATTAACGTTTTGGGCGGTGAGCCTACTTTGCATAAAGATTTTTTGCGTATTATCGAAATTTTACAAAGAGAGTATGCGGATAGCTTTTATCCTGATGTTATTATTCAAGTTGTTTCAAACGGCTTTACAAAACAAACAAAAGAGCTCTGCAAGCAGGCGGAGCTATTTAAAAACGTTAAGATCGATTATGGTTCGTTTAAAACTAAAAATTTAATTGATTACTTTACGCCTTTTAATGACGCCCCAATCGACGATATAAATTTTAAAGATGCGGATTACTCTGCGGCGTGCTGGGTTGCTTCTTATTGCGGTATAGGTTTAAATAAAAACGGTTATTACGGTTGCTCTGTTTGCGGTAGTATTGATAGGGTTTTGAGAGGCGACAAGGGAGTAAAAAGTCTAAAAGAAGCAACAACCGAAAAGCTACAAGAGCATTTTAAGGAGTTTTGTAAATATTGCGGAAATTTTAAAGATTATGCGCCAAACCGCGGCGACTTTATTCCTAGATGCGAAAAGGCGCCATTTAAAGAGAAAATTTCCTCCTCATGGGAACGAATATACAATGAGTATAAGAAATAGCATGAGTAAAACAATCTTGATTACCGGAGGGGCCGGCTTTATCGGGTCGCATTTATGTGCGAGGTTTGTCAAAGAACGCCATAATGTACTGTGTGTCGATAATTTTAGTACCGGAGCGAGAGCCAATATAGCTCATCTAAAAAATTATCCAAATTTTACTCTTATCGAGCATGATGTTACCGAGTCTATCGACTATTGCATCGATGAAATTTATAATCTAGCATGTCCGGCTTCGCCGGTAAAATATCAGGCAGACCCCGTAAAGACTATTGAGACTTGCGTATTTGGCACGGCAAATTGCTTGCGTCTTGCAAAAAAATACGGAGCAAAAATGTTGCAAGCTTCGACAAGCGAAGTATACGGCGACCCAAATCAACATCCGCAAAGAGAGGATTACTGGGGAAATGTAAATCCTATCGGCATTAGGGCTTGCTACGATGAAGGAAAAAGGGCTGCCGAGGCCTTATGTAGTAGTTATAAGCGGCAATACGACGTCGACGTAAAAATTGCGCGCCTTTTTAACTGTTACGGTCCCAATATGGCAGAAAATGATGGACGAGTAATTAGTAACTTTGTAGTGCAATCTCTTAAAAATAAAGATATAACGATCTTTGGCAGCGGAGCGCAAACAAGAAGTTTTTGCTATATTGATGACGTAATAGATGCGCTTGCGATGTTTGCAAATACCGACAAAGATATAATGGGTCCCGTTAATATCGGTAATCCGGATGAATATAGCATAAAAGAGATAGCCTATATGATCGCTTCTTTAACAAATTCAAAATCATCCATCATACACAAAGAGCTCCCGTCCGATGATCCTAAAAGAAGAAAGCCGGATATTACTCTTGCAAAAGAGTTGCTTGGCTGGAGCCCTAAAATAGGCATTAAAGACGGACTGGAACGCACAATAGCATATTTTAAAAATTTAAATTTGCGCCAATTAAATCAAGCGCATTGACCCAGCATGCGTCAAACTGATTAAATTTGGGCTATCAAGCATCCGTTTAAATTTGATTTTTACAGGTAGTAATCTTTTTGCTATCCATTACAAGCTAAGCAAATTTACGGATATTTTACAAAAGCTATAATCGGCAAATTTGATCAAATATATTTACTCAAATTTACTTCGCCAGCTCAAAAATCTCTTTGATATTTTCCTTTGTGTAGAGCTTATCTTTGCGCCAGTTTACCGCGTAGTCGTGGGCTAAATTTACGACTTCCTCTAGCGTCTCGCCCTCTATGCCGACGGCTTTTAGGCTAACGGGAGCGCCGATTTTATTAAGCCACGCTTTAAAGGCGGCGATACCCTCGCCCGCTAAGTCCGCACAGGTCTACCCGCTATTACGTTGATAAAATTTATAATCTAGCGTGCGCTGAAAAGTTAGTACACAAAATACGGCAAGCATCGACTAGCAAAGCGACTCGCAGCGGAACCCAAAAGAAGAGAACTACTGGGGAACATAGTCGGCGCACTAGAGCCCTTTGCTATGGCGAGTAAAAAAGTGGTAGCTTAGGCTTCCTGCGCCGCTTATAAGCGGTAACGTAAAAATCGTGCGACCACGCCGCAGCTGCCGGAAGAGTAAAAAGTCCAGTCGCCTTATATTTATTCGAGGTAAAAAATCTTTAAAAACTTTGGCTTGCTTTAAACTAAATTTAAAAACATCCTCGTAAAAGCAAAATCAGGCGGCAGGTACCAACCGAAAATCACGGTAAAAGATATAAAAAAACAAAATATATGATTATAGATTTTATATTTTATAGAAAAATATCGCAAATTAATCTAGCTGCATTTTAATTTTATTTAATAATATTTTAGCTACAATACTTACTTTTTAGCGTCAAGTTTGACGACCACGTTTTTAGGATACTTAGATGACTACCTCATAGATACGCGTTTAATCTCAAATTTAGTCTCGCGGGGCGAGGAAATTAATGCAAAGAAAATTTATGTTTAAAGAATTTAGAACGAAATATCTAACAAATTTCTGGAACGTCGGGCAGGCGATGATTATCTTAGCCATCGTCGCGACCGTGTATTTTGGGATTTTTGGAGGCGGATGGGCCGTAACTGGCGAGATGACGCGCTGGGGCGGCGAGTTTTTGGAGCTTTTCGGGATGGATCTTAGCGGCTACTCCTACTACAAGATCACGAACCTTGACGGCAACCCGCTCACGCGCTTTGAGGGACTTATGCTAATAGGCATGTTCGTGGGCGCCACGATCGCGGCCTTTATGGCAAATAAAGTCAAATTTCGCCTACCCGCAAGCAAAATTCGCGTTTTTCAGGCTATCGTCGGCGGCTTGCTTTCGGGCTTTGGCGCGCGTCTGGCTTTCGGCTGCAACTTGCTTGATTTTTTCACCGGACTGCCGTATTTTTCGCTACATACGTGGCTTTTTGCCGTGTTTATGGTGCTTGGCATCTACGTCGCCGTCAAGGTCGGCAAGCTGCCTATCTTTATGCCTAAAACCGAGCTTAAAAGCTTCGGCCCAAAAGGCAAGGGCACGACGCACGACAAAGGCCGCGCCGACCGAAATTTCGCCATCGGCGTGATTATCGCGATTTTAGCGATTATATGGTTTGCGTATCTTTTAATGCAGGCGCCGGTGCTTGATCTAAAAGTCAAAGCTAGCATCTTGCCGCTTGGACTGCTTTTCGGGCTGGTTTTCGGCTTTATCATCTCAAAGGGTCAAATTTGCTTTACTTCGTGCTTTCGCGACCTGTTTTTGTTCGGCAGGGACGTCGCGACGAAGGGCGCTTTTTACGGCATGATCATCGCCACGCTCATCGTTTTCGTGCTGATGCTAAACGGCTACGTCGGCAAGGTTACGAATTTCTCGCCAGCTGTTGCGATCGGAGCGTTTTTGTTCGGTTTCGGCATCGTATTTGCGGGCGGCTGCGAGTGCGGCTGGACGTATAGAGCTACCGAGGGGCAGCTACACTTTATGATCGTTGGCGTCGCAAACGTCGTAGGAACCATGGTGTTAGCCCTTAGCTACGACGCGATACCTGCGTGGATCAAAGACGGCCCGAAAATCCAGCTTTTAGAGGTATTCGGTCCGCTGGGCGGCTTAGCGGTAAATTTATGCCTGTTCGTTTCGGCGCTGCTGCTAGTGTTTATCTACAAACGAAATTTCTTCGCCAAAGGAGGCTACTAAGATGCATGAAGACGATTTTGAAATAAGCTATACACTCGATATCCTAGGCGAGGCTTGCCCTATGCCAGCCGTCGCGACACTAGAAATCCTACCGAAAATGAAAAGCGGCGAGGTGCTAGAAGTGCTTTGCGACTGCCCGCAGGCGATAAACTCGATCCCTTACGACGCGAGAAATAGGGGCTTTGAGGTGCTTAAAATCGAGCAAGATGGCCCGACGCTTAGATTTATCATCAAAAAGCCTTAATTAAATTTCGGCGCGGCGCAGGGTTTTGACGAGTCCTGCTATATTCTGCTACGGCTGGCGGGTAAGTTTGCCGCTTACAAAGCAAATTTTGCTCGTCCGCAGCGTTTTGCTTATCTTACGCGGTTAAATTTACGATTCGTGCGGCGTTTTGCGTTGCCGTTTTCGTCATGCCAAAAATTTACCCGCCGCGCGCGTATTTCGTATTTTTGCGTTTAAATTTGCAACCCCGAAAAACTCGGAGCAAATTTAAAGCGCGAAATTTGAAACCTAAAATTTCCCGATTTGGCTCGCGCCAGTCAAATTCAAACCGGCACATAAGCCTTAAATTTTATTATCTTGCTAACGCTAAATTTAGCCGCAAATTTACTCAAATTTACTTTGCCAGCTCAAAAATCTCTTTGATATTTTCCTTCGTGTATAGCTTATCTTTGCGCCAGTTTGCCGCGTAGTCGTAGGCTAAATTTATGGCCTCATCTAGCGTCTCGCCCTCTATGCCGACGGCTTTTAGGCTAACTGGAGCGCCGATTTTGCTAAGCCACGCTTTAAAGGCGTCGATACCATCGTCGGCTGAGTTTACGCCGAAAATCTCCCGCGCAAAACGCTCGAAAGCGCCCAAATTTCGGCTCTTATACCACTTCATCCACGCAGGCATTATGACTGCTAGACCCGCTCCGTGCGCGCAGTTTACGACCGCGCTCATGGCGTGCTCGAGCATGTGGTTGGGGTAGGAGTAGCCGTGCGTGCCGACGTATGTTAGTCCGTTTAGCGCCATCGTCGCCGCCCAGGCAAACTCGGCTCTAGCATCGTAGTTGTCGGGATCGGCGAGTAAAATTTCGGTCGTTTTCATCACGGTTTTGATGTTGGCTTCGATGTAGAGATTGATGATGCCTGGCTGCACGCTTGCGGTGAAGTAGCCCTCGATGCTGTGCGCGATGACGTCGGCGGCAGAGTAGGCCAGATACTCGCGGCTCACGCTGGCTTGTAGTTGCGGGTTTACAACTGAGACTAGCGGATATAGGACGTCGCCGCGGATGGAGAATTTTTGCTTCGTGGCTTCGTTTGTCACGACAGCACCCGAGTTCATCTCGCTGCCGGTCGCCGCAAGGGTGATGACGTCAAAAATTTTTAGCGCGCGGTTCGGGTCCTTGCCCGTGAAAAAATCCCACACGTCGCCTTCATATAGCGCACCCGCGGCGATAGCTTTGGCGCTATCTAGACAGGAGCCTCCGCCTACGCTTAGCACGCTATCGGCGTTAAATTTCCTAGCTAGCTCGATGCCTTCGTAAACTTTGCTTAGCACGGGGTTGCTAACTACGCCGCCAAGCTCTATAAACTCTATGCCGTTTTCTTTTAGGCTTGCTACTACTGCGCCAAAGAGTCCGTCTTTTTTGATGCGGTCGCTGCCGTAGATCAGTAGGGTTCTTTTAGCATCAAATTCGCGCATATAAAGCCCGATATTTTGCTCTTTGCCTCTGCCGAATTGTATTTTAGTGGGGTTGTGAAAAGTGAAGTCAAACATCTCGTTCTCCTTAAAATTTTAGCTTCATTATAGCGACAAAAGCTAAAATTTAAGTAGAACGAGATTTGCGGGTCAGCGCTTATTCACGCAAATTTCCAAAGTATTTGTCGCTATTTTTCTCGACGTGCTTGATGTTAAAATGGACGAATTTATATCCGCCAAAAAGCGCCAAAACCCAAAGAAAAAGAAAAAATATCGCTTCTATCATTTTTATCCTTAATACGCGTGATGATCGCGCTCTATCTCGTTTGCGGTGATCTTTTTGCTATCCATAGCGCGCCAGACCGCGACGATATAGCCCAAAACTACGGGCACTAAAAAGCTTACGTAAAACATTACGTTTAGCGTGTAGCGGCTGGAGCTCGCGTTTTTGATAGTTAGCGAGCTTTGTAAATCGCTAAACGACGGATAAAACGCCGTACCGTTTAGCCCCGATATCAAAAACAACGCGGTAACTACGAGCACGACGCCCGCGCCAAAAGGCACGATGCCGTAGATGCTTTTCGTAAACGCGCCCTTAAATACGCCAAACAGCACGCCGCAAACGCCCGCGACCGCCGCAACGGCTATTATCGGCATATCGGCGAAATTATGAGCGTATTTAAACGCGACTACGGAAACTTCGCCCGCTTCGTCGTAACCAAAGCCCGGCTTACTAAGCACCCAAGCGGCAAAAGCTAGAAAAAACGGCAAAAACAAAATCGTATTTTTTAGCGCCGCTTTTCTGGCGCTAGCTCTTATCTCCTCATCGTCGATGTTGTTGATGAGGTAGAGCGCTCCGCCCACGCGAGAGAGAAAAAATACCGCGATGCCTAGCGGATAGAGCATGATATTACCCAGCGCTTCAAGTCCGCGAAACGGCGTTTGCCACTGCACGAAGTTGTGCTCGTTTAGTAAAAAGTCGCTACCCGAAAAAAACGTGCTAACCGCCATGCCGATGAGTATAACGCCTAAAGAACCGTTAATAAAAAGGAAAATTTCATAGGTTTTTTGACCTAGGAAGTTGTCCGGTTTTTTGCGGTATTCGTAGCTCACGGCTTGGAGGATAAAGCAAAACAAAATCGCCAGCCACACCCAGTACGCGCCGCCAAAGCTCGTCGCGTAAAATAGCGGAAACGCCGCAAAACAAGCGCCGCCAAACATTACGAGCGTGGTAAAAGTAAGCTCCCATTTGCGCCCGATAGAATTTATCACCATGTCCTTTTGAAGCTCGTTTTTACAAAGCCCGAAAAGTAGCGTCTGTCCGCCCTGAACAAACATCATAAACACTAGCAAACCGCCCAGCAAGCTAACTACGCACCACCAGTAAATTTGTAAAAATTCTAAACTAAGCATGGTTTTCAAATCCTATTTTTATCTGTTTTAGCATGATTTTTATCTCGGCTATCAAAAGCGCCGTAAATAAAACGGCAAATAGCCAGAACGAAATTTTGATGTTGGTGTCGGCTAAATTCGTCGCTCCCACGCCCACAGTCATGAGGTCTTGCACGACCCACGGCTGGCGCCCTACTTCGGCTACTATCCAGCCCGCCTCGATCGCTACCAGTCCTAGCGGGATACTAAATACGCACGCCCACAGCAGCTTTTTGAAATTTTCGATATCGTTTGCCATCGTAAGATACGTAACGACCAAAAATAAAGCCAAAAAGTAAGTACCAAGAGCCACCATCAAGTGAAAGCTATAAAACGTAGTGCCGACCGGCGGTACGGCGCTTTCCGGGGATTTTAGGTAGCCGTAGCCTAGAAATTTCATATTTTGAGCCAGAGTTTGCTCTGCTTGCTCCATCGCGGCTTTATCGCCCGATTTTTTAGCGGCGTTGTAGCTAGCTAGCGCGCTAACGGCTAGCGAGCCTTTGGCCATCTTGCTTGCGACGCTTTCTATATTTTGTGCTTCGTTGCCGTAGACTAAATCCTCGATGCCCGGAGTAAAGCTATCAAATTTTCTAGTAGCCATGATTCCAAGCGCGTAAGGCACTTTTAGTTCGAGCAAAAACGCGTCCTTGCCGTCGCCGGGTTTTTTAGACGGATCTAGCACGCCCATGGCGACTAGGCCGGCGTTTTGTTCGCCTTTATAAAGGCCTTCCATAGCGGCTAGTTTCATCGGCTGGGTGCGCGCGACCTGATATGCGCTCTCGTCGCCGCTAAACATCAAAAACAGCGAGGTCGCAAGCCCGAAGCTCGCCGCTACGACGATGGATTTTTTAGCCATGATCAGGTGGCGTCCTTTTAGGATAAACCACGCCGAAATGCCTATAACAAAAAGCGCGCTAGCGACGTAGCCGCTAGTTACGGTGTGTAAAAATTTGATGATGCCTACCGGGCTAAGAGCGACCTCGAAGAAATTTTCCATTTCCATTCTGGCGGTTGCCGGGTTAAATTTCATACCCACCGGATACTGCATCCAACCGTTTGCGATGAGGATCCAAAGCGCGCTCAAATTTGAACCGATAGCGACAAGCCAGGTCGAGACGAGGTGAAATTTCTTACTAACCTTATCCCAGCCGAAAAACATAACGGCAAAAAACGTCGCCTCCATAAAAAACGCGAGCAAGCCCTCGATAGCTAGCGGCGCGCCGAAGATGTCGCCGACAAACCAGCTGTAATTAGCCCAGTTGGTGCCGAACTCAAATTCCATTATGATGCCCGTAGCTACGCCGATGGCAAAATTTATACCGAAGAGTTTTAGCCAAAATTTGGTGATTTTTAGCCACTGCTCGCTGCCGGTTTTGACGTAAATGCTCTCCATAATGGCGATAATAAAACTAAGTCCCAGCGTGAGCGGAACAAACAAAAAGTGGTAAATCGCGGTGAGCGCAAACTGCGCGCGCGACCAATCGACCGAAGCGATTTCAGACATTTTATTCCTTTGTCAAATTTGAGATTACGAAGTCGGCTTTAGCCTCGTCGCTCTCAAATTTTGAATTTAAACTTTCATCAAAGATAAATACTTTTAAAATCCCGAACATTATGAGCAGCTTGATGGCTATGACGAGCCACAGGCTCTTTCCGAGTTTCATATTTCTAAAGCCGTCGATATACAAAGACGATATGTTTTTGAGATATTTTTTAATCATAGCTTAATATACTACAGAAATTTAACTTAAAACATTATTTTAAAGTTTCCATTTTATAAATTTTTTTCTTTAGCTATCAAGCGTTTATAAATTTTAAATAAGGTATAATCGCGCAAAAAATTAAAGGGCGCGATATGCAAAAAAATTCAAACGAAACAAAGTATATTTTTATAACGGGCGGCGTGCTAAGCTCGCTAGGCAAAGGCATCGCGGCGGCTTCTATTGCCACGCTTCTTAAAAATACCGGCTTAAAAGTAAGCATGCTAAAAGCAGACCCCTACATCAACGTAGACCCCGGAACCATGAGTCCGCTCGAGCACGGTGAGGTTTTCGTCACTGACGACGGCGCGGAGACCGATCTGGATCTCGGACACTACGAGAGATTTTTAGACGAGAGCCTAAGCCAGGATAACAACTTCACGACCGGCCGCGTCTATAGCTCCGTTATCGAAAAAGAGCGCAGAGGCGACTATCTAGGTAAAACGATCCAAGTCATCCCGCACATCGTGGGCGAGATCGTGGACCGCATCAAAAAGGCGGGCGAGGGTCGCGACGTGCTGATCGTCGAGATCGGCGGCACGGTGGGCGACATCGAGGGTTTGCCGTTTTTGGAGGCTATCCGCGCCCTTCGCATCGAGGTCGGCCGCAAACGCGCGATGAATATCCACCTAACCCTCGTGCCCTTTATCAAGGTTGCGGGCGAGCTAAAAACCAAGCCTACTCAGCACAGCGTCGGCGAGCTGCGCCGTATCGGCATTAGCCCCGATATGATCATTTGCCGCGCCGAGCAGCCGCTAAACCGCGAGCTAAAAGATAAAATAGCCGCTAGCTGCGGCGTAGAGCGCAACTGCGTCATCGAGAGCATCGACTCGGCCAGCATCTATCAGGTGCCTCTCGCGTTTTATAATCAAGATATTTTGAGCCCGATCGCCGAAATTTTAAATTTGGGCGAACTAAAGCTTGATATGCGCAACTGGGACAGCCTAGTTAAGCGCATCATTGCGCCGACGAAAGAAACCAAGATAGCGTTCGTGGGCAAATACGTCGATCTAAAAGAGAGCTACAAGAGCCTAACCGAGAGCATAATCCACGCGGGCGCGAGCCTTGACGCGAGGGTAAATTTAAAGTGGATAGATAGCGAGAAAATCGAGCCTTCAAACGTCGATGAACTGTTAAAAGACGTGGGCGGCGTGCTTGTCGCCGGGGGTTTTGGCGAGCGCGGCGTGAGCGGCAAGATCGAGGCGATAAAATACGCCCGCGAAAACGGCGTGCCGTATCTTGGTATCTGCCTAGGCATGCAGCTAGCGCTCATCGAGTTTGCCCGCAACGTGCTAAAACTCGAGGATGCAAATTCGGTCGAATTTAAGCCTGAGTGCGTAAATCCTATCATCTATCTCATCGATAGCTTCATCGACGCGCACGGCCAGACGCAGATCCGCACGCACCAAAGCCCGATCGGCGGCACGATGAGGCTTGGCGCTTACGCCTGCGACGTGAAGCCGGGCTCACTACTAAGCCAAATCTACGACGGCGCTAAAAGCGTCAAAGAACGCCACCGCCACCGCTACGAGGCAAATCCGAAATACAGAGCCGAATTTGAAGCAAACGGCCTGATAGTTAGCGGCGAGAGCGACGGGCTGATCGAGGCCGTCGAGCTTAGCTCGCCTGCCTCGGGCGCTAAAAACTCGCATCCGTGGTTTGTCGGCGTGCAGTTTCATCCGGAGTTTACTAGCCGCCTAACAAACCCGAATCCCGTAGTTTTGGGCTTTATCAAAGCTAGCTTAGAAAAATCGAAATAACCGAATTTAGAGCCGCTCGGCTCTAAATTTTCTTTTCCTCGACAAATTTATCCAGGATTACTTTTACGAATTTTTCGGTAGAGTTTTTGCCGTAGCTAAAATAAAGACTAGGCTCGATAAGCTCGACTTCGTTGATTAAAATTTTATCTTTTGCGCCGATTAGATCTATTCTTGCGTAGACGGGATTAAAGGCAAGCCTAGCTAAAACGTCTCGCGCGATGTTTAGAAAGGCTACGGGCGGCTCTACCGAGCTAATTTTAACGCCGAAATTCGAGTTTGCCCTATAATCCTCGCTAGCAGGCGAGCGGCGTACGGCATGAGAAAAAACTCCGCCTAAAAATATCAAGCAAATTTCGCCGCTAACGACGATCTCTTCGATAAAAGGCTGGAGCAAAGCTCCGTTTTTATATTCGCTTAAATTTGATATTTCGTCGATTTTAGCTACTCCGTTGCCGCTCTGTCCAACGAGCGGCTTTATCACGCCGCCCGGGCAAATTCGCCTTAGCTCTTCTATATTTTCATCGCCGTTTAAAAGTATGCTAGGGATCGCGGGAAGTCCTAAGGCTTCAAGTTCTAAGAGGTATTTTTTCGATAAATTCCAACGCACGATCTCGGCGCCGTTTATTATCTTCGCTCCGCTTTTTTCAAGCTTGCTCAAAAACGATAAAAATTTAGCCGCGTCTAGGCTGTAATCCCAAGTCGCAAGCGGCAAAATCAAAGAATCTTCGTCTAGCGAACCGACGTCTAAATTTTGCCACGGTACTATCTCGCACGGCGCGCCGCCGTCGCTAAACGCGCGGCTTAAATTTCGCAAATCCTCGTTGCCCTTTGCGTAAGCAAGGCAACTTAAGATAAAAATCCTCACGCGCTACTCTACCCCGAATGCCGACTTTGCGACTACGGCCGGTACGCCGGCATCGTCGTAAAAAATATCCACGTTTACTTTATAAAGCTCTTGTATTAGCTCTTTAGTTATGGTTTTTTTAGCTTCGCCTTTGGCTTTTATCTTGCCGTCGCTTAGTAGCAACACCTCGTCGCTAAACTGCGACGCCAGCGATAAATCGTGCAGTATCATCACGGTAGTTATACCGTGTTCGCGGGTAAATTTCCTAACGCAGTCCAAAAGCACGCATTGATGGTGCATATCAAGAGCCGAAACAGGCTCGTCCAAAAGTAAAATTTTAGGCTTTTTGATAAGCACGGAGGCAAACATCACCATCTGGCGCTGGCCGCCTGAGAGCTGCATCACGTCACGACCGGCTAGGTGCAAAATCCCTAGTTTTTTCATTATATCTACGGCCGAGTTTATTTGCTCGTCTTTTAGATAAAGCCCTAGACTATCCATAAGCCCTAGCAAAACGACCTCAAGAGCCGTTAAACTCGCGTCTACGTAGCTATCTTGGGGCATGTAGCCGATTTTCTTTTTCCACGAGAAATGGTTTTTGAAATTTAACCTCTCGTCGCCGAATTTAATCTCGCCCTCATAGTGCATCTCGCCGAAAATCGCACTTATAAGCGTAGTTTTGCCTGCGCCGTTAGGCCCTAGTACGGAGTAAACCTTGCCTTCTTCAAAGCTAGCGTTTACGGCATCTGCCGTGCAAAGCGAGCCGCGGTATATCGTTAAATTCTTAAGCTCTAGCATACGTTTTTCCTTGAAAGGATGATCCAGAAGAAAAACGGCACGCCCACAAACGCCGTGATGATACCAACCGGAAAGAGTCCGCCTGGGTTTATAACCTTAGAAAGTACCGAAGCTATCGACAAAAACGCCGCACCGACGAAGATAGTAGTAGGTAGGAAAAATCTCTGATCCTCGCCGACCAAATTTCTAGCGATATGCGGAGCGACCAGACCGATAAAGCCTATAACGCCGACGAAGCTAATTACCGTAGCCGTCATAACCGAAACTATAAGCAAAATTTTAATCCTAAGGGCGGATAAATTTACGCCCATGCTTTTGGCTCGCTCTTCGCCCAGTTTCAAAGCCGTTAGCGCCCAAGTATTTAGCATCAGTAGCGAGATGCATACGACCGTTACGACCGTAGCGACTGCCAGCGTACTCCATTTAGCTTTTTGGAGGCTACCGAACAGCCAAAACAAAATCGCCTGCGAAATCTCGGGCGCAGACAAAAACTGCACCAAAGAGAGCATAGACTGAAACAAAAACAAAAGCGCGATACCGACTAAAACCAAAGTAGCCGACCCAAATCGCCTCATCATCGAAAACAAAAACAGTATAGACGCCGCTAGCATCGTCATAACAAACGCACCGATAGGCACGGCGTAAATTTGAGGCAGTCCAAACGAACCAAACGCCATCACCAGCGATGCGCCAAACCCCGCCGCCGCGGCAAGCCCCAGCGTATAGGGGCTTGCCATAGGGTTGTTTAAAAGCGTCTGTATCTCTGCGCCGCCCGCTCCCAAAGCCGCGCCTACGACTAAAGCCATAAGCGCTACGGGAAGCCTGATATCGTAAACGATGTGGTATAAAAATTTATCCTGCTCGCCGCCTAAAATCGGCTGTAAAAGCGTATCTACGACTTCTTTTGGCGAGAGCATCGCAGGCCCGGTACCGATATCAAATACCATCGAAATAAGACCCACGGCTATAAAGCTCAAGATGATGATTAGGCGTTTAAATTCGCGCTTTCTATGAGCCTTTACGACCTCTTCGGAGCTTATTTTATTCATTTTTCGTCCGCTTGGATGGCTATAGTTCCGACGGGAACGACAGGCAAGTACTTTTTATGAAAATCAACGTAGGTCTTTATCGGATCTACGTCTTTAAATAGCTGCGGATACAAAGCTTTTGCGATGTATTGCACCATCGCCATATCCGCAAGCGTTCTTGACGCGCCCATATATAGGCCGTATAGGCGGTTATTTTTGATAGCCGGAAGCTCCGACCAACCGACGCGTTTTTTAAATCCGTCCAGTCTTTTTAGCGCTTCGGCTTTATCTATGTTTATGCCCATCACCATCGCAGTCGGTTCTTTTTTTAGTTCGGTTTCACGGCCTGTTATCATTATAACGTCGGGCTTTGCGGCTATGACTTGCTCGGCGTTGATAGGCGACCACTGTTCTACTAGATCGGCTGCGATATTATCTCCGCCGGCTAAATCTATCAGCGAACCCCACATATCTTTACCGTAGGTTATGCCTATATCCTCGGGGCCGCCGCGACCGAATTCTATGTAAATTTTAGGCTTAGGCAAATTTGCTTTTGCGATGCGGTCGCCTACTTCTTTTACGGTGTCTTCGTATAGTTTAGCGATCTCGTCTGCTCTTTTTTCCTCGCCTAAAATTTCGCCTAAAATTTTAGTGCTTTTTACGTGAAGCTCAACCTTCTCGCGGTTATAATCAAGCACGACGATTGGGATATTTAGATCAGTTAGAGGCTTTAAATCAGGCTCTAGCACGTTATACTGCCAAGATGCGAGTATTAGCAAATCGGGTTTTAGAGAGATAACTTTTTCTACCGAAAACGTACCGACCTCTACCTCGCCGAAGTCCGCAAGCTTATTTAGCTGCGGTAGGGCTTTGCTATATAGGTCCCAGCTAGCAGGCGTCCAGTCCGTCCAAACCTCTTTTGAAAAGCCCACAACCTTATCTAAAGCCTTGGTGCCGCCGACGGCTAAAAAGTCGGTGTAGTAAAAGCCCAAAGCTATGCGTTTAACGGGTAAATTGACTTTTACCTCGCGACCCAAGACGTCTTTTATGACCTTAGTTTCGGCCACCGCTTGGGTCGCCGAAAATACCGCAAAAAGCACCAACAGCGCTTTTAAAAAAGTTCTTTTCATATCGTTCCTTTTTGTTGAAATGAGAGCGCAATAATACAAAAATGCATCTTAACCTAGGTTTAAATATAATAACCAATATCATTTCAGATATAATTTCACTCGCTGGAAATTATAAGAAATTAAATTTCAAAAAGCTATAATTTGCGCATTAGAAAATAAAAAAGAAGGAAAAAGATGAAATTTGAACCAAAATTTAGCCTTTTTTGCGGCGCGGTAGGGATAAATTTGACCCCAGAGGCGAGCAAAAATTTAGGCAAAAACGGTGGCAAGGCGGCGAGATTTGACGGCGAGGCTTATGCAAAAGCCCGTCAAAACGATGTTAAATAAGGAAAAGATAAAGGAATTACTGAGCCAAAGATTTGAAAATGACATTCACAAAAAACTTTCAGAAATTCCTACGCCCGATGCATTAAAGGATGTATTTAAGGGTGCCGAGCGTATAAAACGCGCGATCGAGCAAAACGAAAAGATCGTTATCGTCGGCGACTACGACGTGGACGGCGTGATCGCCAGCGTCATAATGGCCGAGTTTTTCGATGATTTAGGCGTTAGCGAGTATCTCGTACGTATCCCAAATCGTTTTAGCGACGGCTACGGGCTAAATCCGCAAATCGTCGAAGAGATCGCCGACGCTGGCCTCATCGTGACCGTAGATAACGGCATCTCGGCAAACGACGCGGCTCAAATTTGCAAGCAAAAAGGCATCGATCTTATCATCACCGATCACCACATGCCCCCAGACGTCCTGCCCGAGGCCTACGCGATCATAAATCCGAAGCAAAAGGATTGCCACTTTCCAAACGTCGAAATTTGCGGCGCTCAGGTCGCGTGGTATCTAGTCGGCGCGCTAAAAGACGTATGCCGCATCAACTACGATATGGGTAAATTTCTCGACCTCCTAGCCATCGCGATAATCGCCGATATGATGGAGCTTCGCGATCTAAACCGCATCCTGGTTAAGCTTGGCGTAAACCGCCTAAACAGCTCGCGCAGGCCCGCGTTTACCGCGATAAAGCAGCTTTACGGCAAGGATAAATTCGAGTGCGACGACATCAGCTTTCTCATCGCGCCGCTCATCAACTCCTCGGGCCGTATGGACGATGCGAGCGTCTCGTTTGAGTTTTTGCGCGCTAAAAATTTAGACCGAGCTTGCGAGTGCCTCGACACCATCGTGAGCTTTAACAACTCGCGCAAGGAGGAGGAGCGAGCGCTTTTTGAGTGCTCGCTAAAGGACGTGCGCGAGGATGAGCATATCATCGTGACGTGGGGTAGGGGCTGGCACGAGGGCGTCATCGGTATCGTCGCATCGCGTCTGGCAAAGCAGTTTAAAAAGCCCGCCATTGTCTTTAGTATCGACGAAAACCGCGCCAAAGGCAGCGCTAGAAGCGTGGGCAAGCTAGACATCCTCTCGCTCATCGCTAGCCACGAAAAGCTGCTTGCGGGCTACGGCGGACACAAGGGGGCTGCCGGCATCGTGATAGATCCGGCAAATTTAGAAGCGTTTAAAAACGCGATAAATAGCTCGTGTATGCTGATGGATTTGCACGAATTTAGCGCATTTGACGAGCCGTTAGGCGAGATAGAAGCCGGTGAAGTGGACTTTGAGCTGCTTGAAATTTTGGAGCATTTCGAGCCCTACGGACAGAAAAATCCGCGCCCGCTCTTTGAGATCAAATCCGCCGTCGTCAAAAACAAAAAACTAATCGGCAGAGAGCAAAATCACCTAAAGCTCATCCTGCAAAAAGACGGCAAGTGCCTCGAGGCGCTGTTTTTTAACTTCACTCGCGAGCCGCATACGGGCGAGAGCATAGACCTAGTTTTTTCGGTATCGAAAAACTCGTTTCGCGGACTCGTCACGCCGCAGCTACTGGTAAAAGAAATATCGTAAATTCGGCTAGCTTTGCTTGGAATAAATTTAGAGATTTTTCGGCGGTAAATTTATGGCTAAATCTAAACAAATAAAAAATAAACCTAGTAAAAAGAAAACTATTTTTAGTCAGTCGGTAATCGAAAAGATTTTATTTTATACATTTATCGCTATCGTCGCCGTTATCTTCTATATCATTAGCACGTTTACTCATAGCAAGAAAAAGATAGTCTGCGAAGAACAGCCGCCCGAAGTCATGCTAGCAGCACTCAGAGAAGGTACGCCAGACGCGATAAAAGAGGCAATGAAAAAGGTAAACTGTAGAGAAGTAGAAGTATACAGGCATTCTCGACATAAAAGATTTTTCTCAAGAAGAATGCGCTAAGTAAATTTAAATTGAATCCTGGTGTCTAAAATTGATGCTTAAATTCGGTAAAGCTGCGCGATAAATTTTCAAATCGCACCGCAAAACGGCAGTTTATCGCGAATAAAATAGAAATTTAAAAACCTACGAGTCAAATTTAGAGTCTTGTAAAATTTATTTTTGATATTTGCCGTCTTATTTAGGGCGTAACTCTAGTTTCATATAGAATTTAAAAGCAAAATGCCGCAATTTAAACACGCAATCGTCGTCACGGGCAGTATCGGCAGCGGCAAAAGCGCGGTTTGCGAGATACTGCGCGAACGAGGATTTGAGATCATCGACGCAGACTCTATCGCCCACGAACAGTTAAATTTATGCGCAAGCGAGGTTGCGGCGGAGTTTGGAGACGAGGTTTTAAGCGGCGGCGAGGCACAAAGGCTTGCGTTTGCGAGGGTTTATTTTGCGAAGCCTGCGTTTTTACTGCTTGACGAGGCGACTTCGGCGCTTGATAACGCGCTGGCAAAAGAGCTTTTAACCGCCCTAAAGCACGACTTTCCGAACCTTGGCGTACTAGCTATCACACACCAAGAGGAGCTTAAATTTATCTTTGACAAGGTTGTAGATACCGGCTCTAGCGAGTAAATGCGGCTACCCGTAGCGTAACTGACGCAAGCTTGGCTTTACAAAAAATGGTACGATTTTCTACAAATTTATTAGCAGGAGAGAAGATCAAAAAGGTTTTATTTTCATTGATTTTAGGCGCGTTCGTGATGATCGGTTGCGGAAGCGATGAGGCAAAAACGCCCGAGGAATTGGGTCAAAATGTCGCAAAAACCATCAAAAATAACCCGGCAGGTATTGCGTTTTTGATTAAAACAGGCAGCAAAGACGAGCAGGATAAAATAGCAAAAAAGATAGAAAATGAGCTAGAAAAAATAAATCGGATAAGATACTTAACGCATCCGTTTATAGAATAGACGTGCTGGGCCCTAGACATGCCAAGCTTGCGATTAAAGTACAATTTTCAAGCGGAGAGAGGATTCGTAGATTTAATATTGAAAAATTTGACGAGATTTGGTTTTTAAAAAATCCGTTTTAAAATTTAAATCGGGAGCCAAATCGCCCAAAAATTATTTAAAAGCAACCTTTGCTTTTAATCCAGCGATAAAGCGCGAATAGCTAATATCTCGGCGGCACGCAACGTTAATGCGCGCTATGAGGAAGCGGTAAAAGTCGCATTTTGGGGCGAGTTGGCGTCGGCTAAGCTTGCTAGGATTGCGCCAAAAAGCAAAACGTTAAAAATTGCGATTAAAATTTTAGTGATTTAAAATTTTAAGCCCTTTTAAAAATGCAAATTTAACCGCAGCGTCGCTCTCAAACGATTTTGCGTCAAATTCGTGCGCGGAGGTAGCAAATTTATCGTAAAGCTTGTAAAATCTGCCTCTAAAAGAGCAGTCGTTTAAAAATACGTTAAAAAACGCCTCCGCAGCGTCCCTGCCGCCAAAATAAAACATGAAAAAAATCGGATATAAATCGGTATCTTTTAAATTCGGGTTAAATTTAGTCCCGCGTTGCATCATAAACTCCGCCACCTTTTGCTTATCCTCAAAAAGCTCAAAAATAGGCAGCGCGTAATCCTTGATAGCCGCGCTAATCTCGCGCACGCTAGGCTCAAAGCTAGCACCCGCGAGCTGCCAGTCGCGAAACTGTTTGTGCGGCATGAGATAGCCCAGCTGCTTGGCAAACACGAGATCAGTCGCGTAGGGTAGCTCCTCTTGCATCAGCTTTTTTAGGCTCTTGCAGTAGATCGCGATGTGCGGCAGGATCTCCACGCTACCCTTGTGATTATGCATGTTTGACTGAAAATAAATCTCAAACCAAACGCCCTTGTCGGCGCTTTTTTTGCTTAGTTTTTGCCCTTTTTGCGTAGGCTTAAGGTCTGCAAAATTTGCCGCGATTTCATTGCAGCCGTTTAAAAATATCTCGCGCGGAGTCATGATTTTCCTTTAAATTTCTCGTTTAAATTCGGGCGTTTTACTATCTGCTACGTAGTTTAGCCTAGCTTGCACAACCTTTTGCATTGCTTGATTTTTCTTGTTTTTGGCTAAAATTTGCAGCCTCCTTTTGCCGATGCGTTTGTCGGCGGCCTTTAGGATATTTGCAAGCCCCCATTCATCGGCATCAAAATGCTTTTTAAACAGCTCATCTTTGGGCGTGTCGATATATTCGCGGATAAGCTCGCCGATACCGCTTATGCCGCTATCGTACGGATAAAATTTCGCTAGAGCGCCGCCCTGTGCTAGACTTTTTATGCGGCCGTCTTTTAGCGCGAAATCCTTCGGGTAATCAAAAATAATCTCGCCCGCAAGCGTGATAAAATATCGCGGCAAATCCGTGCCGCCGCGCCTGCTTTGCATCCTATAAACCGCGCAATGTATCTGAAAATCGATGCCCTCGTCCACGAGTTCGTAAAACCGTTTTTGAAGCTTGCTCCAGCGTTTCATTTTTGCCCTTTATTTCGTATTTTTTAGATTGTTTAGCGCGCCTGAGCGTATGATAGCACGCGGCTATAAAATACATCTTAATCTAAATATGAATTTTAACTAAACATTTTTAAAATGCGACCGAGCGGACGGCGGGGCAAATTTTCAGTCCTATTTAGCGGCTAAACGTATGCTGACTCTATTCGTCTTTAAAACCGACCGCTTTTAAAGCATAAATTTGACCTAGCTTTTTTAATAGCTTTTGCAAGATTTTGGGCAAGGCAGCTAAATTTACTCGCAATCTTTGCTTTCAAGCTTTACTCGAATCAACTCTTTAGCGCCCAAAAAATAGACAAAATCCACGCCGTCAGCTATCTCGCGTACGGCCTTTAACCGCGTATCCTCGCAAAATTCTTTTTTGAGTTCCTTTGTTTGCTCCTCTTTTAGTTTGGCGATATCTTTATCATTTAGCGCGTTTTCATCTATTTTTAGCCCTTTACCAAGTGCATATTGATAAATGATGCGACGATTTTCACAGCTGATTTTTTCTAGCGTATTTATCTCGTCTAGTTTTCTCGGGAGACCTGAATTTAGTCGCGCCAGCATTTCTTTTACATTTGATGCTTCGCATAGATTTTATTTCATTTGTTCTTTTGCGTATTCTACTTTACTGCCTATAAAAACTTCTACGCCGATCCAGACCGCGATGGCGATGCCCAAAATAATAAATAAAATTTTGTTGAGTTTGTTTAGCTTTTGATTTAGTTTTTGTATGTCCATTTTTACTCCTTAAATTTAAGGCGTTATCTTATCAGAAAAAACGAAAAATAAAAATTAAGATTTTGAGCGAAATTTGTTTTATTGCGATTTGGTAGAAACGATAAAATTTAATCGAAGTAAAGAATAAAGAAAAAGGAGCGGGAAGCCGCCCCTGGGTATTATAAAGCAGCCTTTGCTTTTGAAGCTAGCTCGCTGAAAGCTTTTGCGTCATTCATAGCTAGATCGGCTAAGATTTTTCTATCAAGCTCGATATTTGCTTTTTTAAGTCCCGCAATAAAGCGAGAATAGCTAATGTCGTTTAGGCGGCACGCAGCATTGATGCGCACTATCCACAAGCGGCGGAAGTCGCGTTTCTTGCGGCGTCTGTCGCGGTAAGCATAGACCAAACTTCTTTCTAATTGCTCTTTAGCTTTTCTAAAGTGTTTGTGTCTAGCGCTGAAAAAACCTCTAGCTAGTTTTAAAACTTTTTTATGGCGTCTTCTTCTAACTACGCCTGTTTTTACTCTTGCCATATTTATCCTTTACAAATCGGCGCTCACTGAGTGAGTCTTGCCCCAAATTCGGGGGAGTTTGGAATGACTTTTCGTCAAAAACTTAAATTCCGAGCATCGCTTTGACGCTTGCGACGTTTGTGCCGTCTACGTATTGAGGCGAGCGTAAATCTCTCTTGCGGTTGCGAGATTTTTTAGTCAAAATGTGGCTTCTAAAAGCAGAGCCTCTTTTGATCTTGTTTTTGCCCACTTTAAAACGTTTAGCAGCGCCGCGAACTGTCTTCATCTTAGGCATACTAATCCTTTTAAAATTTCTTTTACGCCTTACGCGTAAGAGTGGGATTATACCCAAAATTCCTTTAATAAATTTAAATTTGAAAGTGCGCGCGTCAAAATACAAAACAAATTTACAATACAATCTTGAAAATAGCTTAAATTTTATATTTAATTAATATTTTTAGTCCTATAATTTCACTTAGATTTATTATCTCAAATCAAGGAGTAACGATGAAGATAAAGTTTCTCGCCTCTGCGGCGGTAATAAGCGCGATGTTTTGCGCAAACGCGCTAGCTTGCACGACTATTTTGGTTGGAGATGGGGCCTCCGACGACGGCTCGATGTTGATAGCTAGGAGTGCCGATAGCAAGGCGATAAAGGCGCAGGTATTTTTGATACATCCCAAAAAAACCAATCAAAAAGGCGTCCACAGCTCAAAGGCGCATGACGGAGCAAATGATTTTACCTATCCGCTGCCAAAAGAGGGAATGAGATACACGACGATAGCAAACTCCCACACCAAGCTTCACGGCGCGGTCGGCTACAATGACGCTGGCGTTGGCATCAGCGGCACCGAGACCATATATGCTAAAGACGAACTGCTAAAAATCGATCCGTATAACGAAGCAACCGGCATCACGGAGGACGATATCCCCGACGTCTTGCTGCCTCGTATGAAAAGCGCGGCGCAGGGCGTGAAGCTGCTCGGCGAGATCGTAGAAACTACGGGTGCGGGAGAGGGTTTTGGCGTAGTGTTCGTGGATAAAAACGAGCTTTGGTACTTTGAAACTGGCACCGGTCATCACTGGATGGCGGTTAAACTACCAAAAGACGAATACTTCGTCTCCGCAAATCAGGGCAGACTGCAAAACTACAAAGAAAACGATCCAAATTTCATGGGGTCAAAAAATTTAATCAAATTTGCCCAAGATAACGGCGCCTACGATCCGGCAAAAGACGGCGAATTTCAGTTTACGAAAGCCTACACCAGAGACGACGAGAGGGATATGACCTACAACTATCCGCGCGTTTGCTGGGTGCAGCAGATGTTTAACCCCGAGCTAAAAGACAAGCAGACCCTCGACGGCGGCAACTATCCGGTATTTTTAAAACCGGCTAAAAAACTAAGCGTACAGGATCTAAAAAATGCTCTTAGATCCCACTACGACGGCACTGCCTACGATAACTACGCAAGCAAAGACGAAAACCAAAAAAACATCTACCGCGCCGTGAGCGTCTTTAGAACCTACGAGTCGCACGTAATGCAGGTGCGCCCGTGGCTACCGCAAGAAATCGGCAGAGTGACCTACGTGGCGCTTGGCATGTCTGATCTTAGCGTTTATTTGCCGTATTACTACGGACTGGATAAATTCATAGGCGGCTACGACAAGGGCTCGTATAAGGCCGACGACGAGTCGATCTACTGGACGTATAGAAAGCTGCAAACTCTAGTGATGATGGACTACGATAAGTATTCGCCGGTCGTGAAAAAGGCCTACAAGGAGTTTGAGGACGCGCTCGCGGTCAAACAGGCTAAATTTGAAGACGAATACGTCAAGCTCTATAAAAAAGACAAAGCCAAAGCAAACAAGCTGCTAAACGAATTTTCGATAAATATGATGAAGGAAGCCAAGGCTCTAACGCAAAATTTGACCAATGAAATCTTCACGATGCTAACCGACGATACCGACGCCAAGCTAAAATCGCTAAACAAAGGCAAAAAAGACTAGGCAAGCTTAAGAGGCGGGCTACGGCCTGCCTCGTAAGTTTTGCGATAGGCGCAACTACCGGCAAGCTAGGTTAAATTTAACGGCTAATTTTAGTTCGCGTAAATTTAGCCGTAGATTTTAGGCATTAAATTTAATCCGAAATTTAGCCGAAATTTCCGACTCCTTTACCGATTTATTACGATTTCTAGTTAAAATCGCAGTGCAAAAAATCAAAAGGAAATCCAATGGAAAACAAAATCATGGATAGCGTCAGAGGCGGCTTTTGGACGAAGCCCGTCATTATTTTCGTCTTGCTTTTGCTGCTACTTATCCCGCTAGGTTTCATCAGCTCGATGATCTCTGATCGCGCCTACGTCAAGCGCACCGCCGAGGAGTCCATCATGCAACCCGTCGGCGGCGAGCTTAGGATCGAGGGCGTTTTGATCTCGGTGCCGTACAAAAAGCAAGCGGCCGTCTATAACGAAAGCGGCGTACCTACGGTATCGCAGACCACCGAGCAGATCATGATAGCGCCGCAGTCTTACGAGCTATCGACCCAGCTAAATCCGCAGTATCTAAAGCGCGGTATCTTTAGCGTGCCCGTTTTTAACGGCGAAGTCGCGCTAAAAGCCAAATTTGCGCCGCTAAATTTCGAACAGCTAAATATCCAGGAAAGCGACGTTTTGCTAAGCGAGGCGACGCTGATTTTAGGCGTGGGTAGCAAAAAGACATTTACCGCATTTCCCGCGTTAAAAGCAAATGGACAGGATCTCGCGCAGTCTTTTGCGCCGCCTAAACACTCGCCCTTTGGGCAAAGCGTCCACTACAAGCTACCCGCAAATTTAGCAAACGGCGGCTTTGAGCTAGCGGGCACGCTATCTATGCAAGGCGGGCAGAGCGCGAGCTTCGTTCCCGTGGGGCAGGATAATAAATTTGACGTAAAATCATCGTGGAGCTCGCCGTCTTTTAGCGGAGGCTGGCTGCCTAAATCTCGCGAAGTCACGAGCAGCGGCTTTAACGCGCAGTGGGAGATTTCGGGGCTTAGCACCGGCGTCCCGCAGGCGTGGATCATGAACGGCGGACGCGATATACGGTTTGAGGGCGTCGAGGCTAGCTTCATCAGCCCCGTAAACAACTACTCGCTCATCGCGCGCTGCGTGACGTACGCGATCTTGTTTCTGGCGGTACCGTTTTTGGCGATATTTTTGTGCGAAATTTATAGCCGCGTCCGCATCCACCCGATCCAGTATCTACTCATCGGAGTCGCCGACGTGCTGTTTTACCTGCTTGTGCTCTCGTTTTCCGAGCATATCAGCTTCCTAGCCAGCTATCTCATCGCGGCCGCAGCCGTGTGCGCGACGATACTTTTCTACGGCTCGGCGATCTTTCGGGCGCGCAAATGGGGTGTATTTATCGCGCTCGTGCATGCGGTTAGCTACTGCTTGCTCTACGGCATCTTGCAGTCCGAGGACTACGCGCTTTTGATGGGCAGCGTGATGATATTTGCGGTGATAGCGTTGGTGATGTATTTGACCAGGAAGATAGATTGGTACGAAAACGGGCTGAAAATTTAGCTTTTCGACTTGTCTTTTTGGTTTATACTTTGTTGGATTTGAAATTACGCTCGGTCACTACCGACGAGGTAGCTCCCGTCGCAAAATTTCAAATCCGCCGCGTCTAAACGCAAAAATACTTCACCCCGACTTCCCTCGCTCAAATTTGCAAATTTGAGCCGCTGAGACCCGCACCCTGAAAATGTCAAATTTAAACTCGCGACGCTTTGCCTGCAAGGCAAAGCAGTGTTGCCACCCCTCACGTCGTAGGGGATAGGGGATCGTTAAGGGGGAAGGGAGCGACTTCGTAATTCAAGCCCCTTCCCCCTTAACAAGAAAACAAGATACTTTCAAGCATTGTATCAAATTTAAAAAACCAAATTTAGCACCGTCAAGATTCGGGTCTCGGCGGTAAATTTGGGTCTGTCGCAAATTTGCGACAAGCGATTTGCGCGCGTATTTTGCCGCCTTTGCTAGGAAGCGGGCCGAATTTATAACCGCGAAAGCAAAAAGCGGTAAAATGCGCTAAAAAAGGAAAATTTACAAAATGAGCGAAAATTTACAACATGGCAGTGCGGGCGGGCTGATTTTGGGTATAGAAAGCAGCTGCGACGACAGCTCGGTTGCGCTACTGGACATCGAGACGCTGGAGCTAAAATTTCACAAAAAAATCTCGCAAGATGCCGAGCACTGCGCATTTGGCGGGGTGGTACCGGAGCTTGCCGCCAGGCTTCATACGGCTGCGCTGCCTAAAATTTTAGAGCAGATCAAAGCAGAACTACCCCGCGTCAAAGCCGTCGCCGTCACGAACGAGCCGGGGCTCTCCGTGAGCCTAGTGGGCGGCGTCGCGATGGCAAAGGCGCTCGCCTCGTCGCTGCGCGTGCCGCTAATCGCCGTAAATCACCTCGCCGGGCACGTGTATTCGCTATTTTTGTCGCAGGAGGCGCGGCTGCCCGCGGGCATGCTGCTAGTTAGCGGCGGGCACACGATGGTGCTAGATATCGGCGCGGACGGGGCTGTCGGCGTGCTAGCCGCCACGATGGACGATAGCTTCGGCGAGAGCTTTGACAAAGTCGCAAAGATGCTGGGGCTTGGGTATCCTGGCGGCGTAGCGGTCGAAAAAGCGGCAAAGAGCGGGCGCGAGAGGTTTAAATTTACCGTGCCGCTGCTTGGCGACGCGCGCACGGCGTATAGCTTCTCGGGGCTAAAAAATCAGATTCGCGTCGAAACCGAAAAGCTCGCCGCAAGCGGAAATTTGGGCGCACAGGAGATCGCCGATATCTGCTTTGCCTTTGAAAATACCGCTTGCAAGCATATCTTAAACAAGCTAGAAAAGATCTTTGCTCAGCGTAAATTTGAGCGTTTCGGCGTCGTGGGCGGAGCAAGCGCGAATCTAAATCTGCGCTCCCGCCTGCAAGCTCTGTGTGAGAAGCACGGCTGCGAGCTCATCTGCGCGCCGCTGGAGTTTTGCTCCGATAATGCCGCGATGATCGCGCGCGCGGGACGCGAAAAATACCTGCGCGGCGAGTTTGCGGGGCTTGATCTGCAAGCAAGTCCTAGAAGTGAGCTAGCGAGGATTTAGATTTAGTTTTAAGGCGGCGCGGCAAAATTTGAGTTTCGGTCGCAAATTCGGCCGCCCTCGTCGTCAAATTTGCGTAAATTTAGCCTCTACACGGTATAAAGACGCGGATTTTGGGCGGACGGTTGGTCGCGGAAAAAGCGTGCCTACGAAATCGCCATAAATTTAAAACTAGGCTTTGCGCGCCTCGGAGCAAACCGGTTAAAAGTCTGATTTGTCGCGACGCCAAAAACTAAATTTATCCGCATCCAAAAACAGACTGCAACCGTCTGGTAGCGCCCAAACGCAAATTTGCCCGCCGGCTCAAACGGCGGCAAAAGTAAATCGCTTTAAGTTAGGTGCGGCGTTTCGCAAGCAAATCTGGTATCAAGCGTCAAATTTAAGCCTCAAAATCGCTTTATCAAAAACGCTACCGCGACAATCGCCGCAAACGCTAAGACTGAATAAATTAAGATTTTGTCTATATTTATTTTTGCGCCGGCTTTTCGCTCGTAAAATACGCTTAATTTGTATTCCGAGCTCTTAAGCGTGTGCCACGCCGCAGCAACCGCCATAACTAAAAGTAGCGAGCAAAATTCTCGCGACGGCAAGCCTCTAAAATCCTCCAAAAATAAAACGGTCGCAAGAAGCGTCGCCAAGCAAAACAGCATAAAAAATATCCAGCTCAAAGCGATGAAAAATACGGCGTCCATTTTGCAATCTATGCCGTGATTTTTATATGCTGCGACCCTAAAGCCGATATAAACGGCAAGCAATGCGCAAGATAGTATCGTGAGCGGGTTAAATAGCGCAGAAAGCGTCATTTGGCTCGTCTCCGCGCCCAAGATAGACGCCATGGGCGCAAAAGTGACGAAGGCGCAAAAGTAAAAAAGGACAAATAAAATTCTAGCCTGGAAAATGACGCTAAGAACTGATTTTATGATTTTTAACAACTGTTTCCTTTAAGCGTTTGGCGACTTAGGGCTTGAAATTTGACTACGATTTTAGCTAAATTTTAATGAAATTTATCGACTCTCGTCTAGCGGGTCTTAAATTCGGCGTTGCTATATAATGGCATTTACTTGAACCGTTTAAATTTGCAATGCGGCGGGTTGCCTTTTGGTTTATAAATTTAGCTCTTTTATCGCTCGTAAAATTTCATCCTCGCGGGCCAGAAAATCCTTTGCGATGACGATAAACTCGTTATTTTTTAGCGAGGCGGCGTCGTAGATCGGGGCTTTTAGCGTCGCTAGATCGATCATCTTTGCGCCCGCGCCTGCAGCGATCATCTCGCCCGCAGCGTTGTCCCAGATAGAGCTTGGCGAGTAGCGCATGTAAGCGCCCGCGAGATTTTCGGCGATGCGGCAGTATTTGATCGCCGAGCTTAGTCGCGCGATGTCTAAATTTAGGGCGGTTGCGAGCTTGCCGGCCGTTACGTTTTTGCCGCGTTTGCCGCTGATTATCGTTTGCGGCACGCGCTCTTTTGCGGCTAAAATTTGCGGGATAAACGCTCCGTTTTTATAAAG
Source organism: uncultured Campylobacter sp. (assembly GCF_963526985.1). Taxonomy (NCBI): domain Bacteria; kingdom Pseudomonadati; phylum Campylobacterota; class Epsilonproteobacteria; order Campylobacterales; family Campylobacteraceae; genus Campylobacter; species uncultured Campylobacter sp. Next base: position 39,816 of record NZ_CAURPW010000009.1, on the reverse strand, counting down.
CTCTTTTTGCGTTCGTTCGCCTTTTGCCGCGCTATAAATTTCGCCGGTAACGGGCACGTAGATGATGCCAAGAATGGGGCGACCGTCCTCTATGAGCGCGATGCAGACGCAAAACTCGCCGCTACCCTCGATAAAATCCTTCGTGCCGTCTAGCGGATCAATGAGCCAAAACGTCCGCGCGGACTCGCCCAAAATCTTTTCCTCCGAGCAAATTTGGATCTGCGAGCTTTTTAGCGTTTCAAATATCGCAGCGTTTGCCGCGAGATCGGCCGAGGTCACGGGCGAATGATCGGTTTTTAAATTCACCTCGAAATCCCGGCAGTTTTGGCTACGTGCGCTTTCGGGTAAAGTCGAACGAGCCGCTAAAATCTCGTCGTCAAAGCCCTTGTGGGCGTAAAATTTAAGTATCTCATTGCCTGCTTTTGTAGCCGCAAGTTTGGCTAAGCGTAATAGTTCGTTTAAATTTTGCATTTTTGTTTCTTTTAAAAAGGCTTGTCTCTTGCACGCCTTTAAATGAGCTAGAAATTTTCTCCCTCGATGAACTATATGTTCTATCTTCGGTCGAAAATTTCGTCGCAACATTTAAATTCATCCCAAGATACTTCGCCTTATCGTTTTGTGTTCAAATTTAAAGTCAAATTTGCGAATTTCGGCTTTTTCCTTTGGGAGAGGAAGGGGCTTTACTTCGCCTACGGCTCGTAACTGCTAGCAGACCTACTTACGAAGCGTTGCCTTCCTTTGTGTCGTGCTACGCACTCGCAACTGCCAGAAGCAGACCCTCTCCCAAGCCCTCTCTAACTCTACTGCACGTTCAAGGCGGCGACACTGCTTTGCTTGCGCAAAGCGTCGCAAATTTAAATTTACGTTTTCAAGATACGGGTCTTGGTGGACAAAAAACTGGCAAATTTGGTTAAATTTAGACCTAAATTTGAACCTAAATCTATGAGGCGCCGTATTTTTTCTTTAGACGAGGCAGAAATGAGCCGAGCGAGGGCGCGTATATGAAATACGTAACCGAGCTTCGGCGAAATTTCTAACGAAGTATAAAGGAAAAAGACAAGCCGTCAAATTTAAAATTATTTCGGCGTTCTGTTCGTCTCGCCCACATACAACTGCCTCGGCCTCACGATCTTGATACTCTCCTGCTCTTTTAGCTCTATCCACTGGCTGATCCAGCCCGGGATCCTGCCGATGACGAAAATAACCGCAAACATATCGTTTGGTATGCTAAGCGCCTTTAAAATCAGTCCCGAGTAAAAATCGACGTTCGGGTAGAGGTTGCGCGAGATGAAATACTCGTCGTTTAGCGCGATCTCCTCGATCTTTTTGGCGATTTTTAGAAGCTCGGTGTTTATGCCGATCTCGTCAAATAACTTATCGCACATAGATTTTAGCACTTTGGCGCGCGGATCGAAGTTTTTATACACGCGGTGACCAAACCCCATCAGCCTAAACGGATCGTTTTTGTCTTTGGCGCGAGCGATGTATTTATCGACGTTTTCGACCGAGCCGATCTGCTCTAACTGGCGGATAACGCCTTCGTTTGCGCCGCCGTGAGCCCAGCCCCACAGCGCTCCGATACCCGCGGCGATACACGCATACGGGTGCGCGTGCGTCGAGCCTACGGTGCGAACGGTCGTCGTAGAGGCGTTTTGCTCGTGATCGGCGTGCAGCATAAAGACCGTATCTAGCGCCTTAACCTCGATAGGTTTTAGATCCACGTGCTCGTACGGATAGGCTCTCATCATGTAGAGGAAATTTTCGGTAAAGCCGCGGTCTAAATTCGGATAAATGATCGGCAACCCGCGCGAAAATCTATAAGAAAACGCCGCGATAGTAGGGATTTTGGCGATTATTCGCATCGCCATCTCGTGGTACTCCTCGGGCTTATCCATGTTTAGGTGGTCAAAGTAAAACGCCGAAAGCGCCGAGACCGCCGCTTGCAAGATCGCCATCGGATGCGCCTTATCCGGGAAAGCGTCGAAAATTTTCATCATGCCCTCGTGAATGAAGCTGCGTTTTTTAAGCTCGAGTTTAAATTCGTCGTATTGCTTTTTGTTCGGCAGCTCTTTATTTAGCAGCAGATACGCCACGTCGATGAAGGTTTTGTTTTCCGCTAGATACGCGATGTCGTAGCCGCGGTACATCAGCTCGCCTTTTAGCCCGTCGATATAAGTGATGCTAGAGCGGCACATCGCCGTCGAGGTATATCCGCGGTCAAATGTAAACATCCCCGTATCGCTAAAAAAGGTCGAGATGTCGATGACGTCGGGCCCCATCGTACCGTGCAGTATCGGAAAGTCGTAGCTTTTGCCGTTTCTGTTGTCTGTTAGCGTAACCGTATCGCTCATTTTAGCTCCTTTTGCAAATTTTTATTTTCGTAGCTCATTAGGATTTTGATACAAATCGTTACTATTATAGCCTGAGTTAGGCTCGCTAGTATGAAAGAGAAGTAAAAATTTTCATTTATACCGCCTGATTTGTAGGCTATGGTAGCAACCGCGATTAGAAGCGTTAGGGGCATCGAGTGCGAAAGTGCGTAAAGAAGGGTTTTGCGGAAGCCTAGCAAATTTAAAAACACGCTCGCGCTCACGGCTCTAAACAAAGTCATAACTGTTACGATTAGTAGCGCGTCCCTAACCACTCCGTCTATAAAAATGGCATTTAACTTAAACGTCGAACCGATATGAACGAAAAAAGTCGGTACCAAAAATCCAAAGCCGAAACTCGCAAGCTTATGCGGCAGGTCTTTTTTATGATCAAAAAAGGTCGCTATAAAGGTTCCTGCTACAAAAGCGCCAAATGCAATCTCTAAATTTAGGTAAAGCATAAGCGCGATGATGCTAAAAAATAGCGCCATGCACAAACGGATGTCTTTTTCGGCATTATCGTAGTGAGGCATCAAGATGACGCGCAGCTGCGGATACCACCAAAATAGTACGTTTAGCGCCTTAAACGCGCCAGCGCTAAGCGCCAAAAAGCCGCCCAGATATAGCGTCGTGAGCGCAAGCTCACTACCGGCACCAAATTTCATATACGCTCCGACGAAAGTAAGCGCGGCAATGCTAACGACCTCTCCGATGGAGCCTACGAGCATGCCTAAATTTAGCCAATCTTTATCCTTGCCGTACTCTTTAAAAAGCGTAAAAATCATCCCCACGCTCATCAAAGGAATTATCAAGATAAATAGCTTATCGATATTAAACGCAAAGGTAGTAAACGCCGAAAGCGCGTAAAGTATGGCGATATATAAGAGTCCGAGCTTTAAAATTTTCTTATCGGTTGTAAAAAATATCTTTAGATCAACCTCGGTGCCCGCCAAAAACATCAGATAAAAAAATCCCACTTCGCTCACGATTTTAAACATTTCATTGTGGCCTATGAGGCCTAGGTATCCTGCGAGCGCGCCTAAAATAATCTCCACGGGCGCGATAGGGATGCGTAAAATTTTAGAAAAATACGGCGATGAAAAAACGATAAGAGCTAGAACGATAAGAATACTTAGTCCGTCGGTTTGCAAATTTATCCTTTCTAAAAATGCGCGATTATAGCTTAAGCTTCGTTACGGTTTGATAAATTTGCGCTAATTAAGAAGACTGCTTTGGATTAGATTTTAGGATTTGGGCTTTGAAATTTACGGCAAATACCGAGAGTAAAATAGCCGAGCGCACACTCGGCTAAAATTCACTTTTAAAAAAGGCTCTCGCCTTTAGACAAACTTATTTGAAGAGATTTGATTAAGGCTATCTTAATCCAAAATCGCAAGCAAAATCCCTAGCCGTAAGTAAATTTGTTAGGCTAGGAACTCATATAAATTTACGCTACGCGGGATAAATCCCGCTAAAAGCAGAAAAATTTACGTTTTTCCAGCTACGCGGGGTTGCCCCCGCTTTGCGTAGAAATACTTTCGACTACTGGAGTAGCCTCAAGACATTTTGCTGAACGGAGTTAGCTTGGCTCATAGCATAACTTCCTGATTGAGCAAGGATGTTAAACTTAGAGAAGTTTGCGCTCTCGCTAGCGAAATCAACGTCTCTGATTTGAGATTCGGCTGATTTTACGTTTACTTGAGTGACCGTGATGTTGTTTACGGTTGCGACAAGCTGATTTTGAACAGAACCTAGGTCAGAGCGGATCTGATCAAGAGTTTTTTGAGCAGACTCTGCGATATCCATAACAGCCATAGCGCCGCGCAAGGTCATAACGCCCGCTGATTGATTTACGCTTAGTTCTTTACTCATTCTTGAAAAGCCCATAGCAGTAGCTACTTTTTTATCTATTTGGCCGCGAACGTCTCTTAAAGAAACAGACTGTTGCTGACCGCCGTCTGCAGAAAATGCATCTTTACTTAGATTAAGTTTAGTAGTTCCGCCGATTTTTATATCGCGTCCATCCAAGCGAACTAGATTCAAACGACCTACGAAACCTTTGGTTAATGCAGCCGTTCCCTTACCTAGACCTTTTGAAAGGTCGCCGCCTTTTACCTGTATGCCTCGACCGTCGCGGCTAGTTAAGACCATAGTTCCTGTTTCTGCGTCTACTGAAGCCTCTACGCCGGTTTGGTCTTTTACTTTATTGATAGCATTTACTAGGGCGCCGTTGCTATCGTTTGCTTTTACGTCAAGGTCGCCTATTTTTACGCCGTTGATAGAAAGGCTCTTGATAAGTCCTCCCGGTATCGCTACTGATGCCGTACCTCTCCAAGTTACGTCAAACGTAGCTCTAACGCCCGTTTTATTCGCTACTTTATTGATATTTTCAGCTAGCGCGCCTACACCTTGACCCAAACCGGTTCCTATAGTAGCTTTAGCAACGCGAACATCGTTTACGCCGTCTACGTTTAAAAATTTCATATCGACGACGTTTGCAGAAGCTTTAGAAAAAGGATTCGCAAGCGTTAATAGTTTTGAACTCTCAAATCTCGTTAGACCGATCTTATCTGACGTAGTAGCGCCGATAGAAGCCTTAACGGTTTGGTTTGAGTAAGCGCCGATTTGGAATTCTTTGTTAGAGAATGTTCCGTTTAGTAGCTGCTGACCGTTGAAAGACGTAGTATTACCGATGTTGTCTAGCTCTTCCATTAGGCGAACGATATCGGCTTGTAGCGCTTGACGAGAATCGCTTGTTTGACCGTCTTGGGCTGACTGGGTAGCTTTTACCTTAATAGTATCAAGAATTTTTAGCTGCTCATCCATAGCCTTATCGGCTACTTGGATGATACCGATAGCATCGTTACCGTTGTTGATAGCTTGACCAAGCGCGCTAGCTTGGCTTCTTAGGCTATCAGCGATAGCAAGACCGGAAGCATCGTCTGCTGCAGTTTGGATTCTCAAACCTGAGCTAAGTTTACCCAAAGAAAGAGAAAGGTTGCGGTTGTTACCGACTGCGTTTGCGTGTGTGTTTAGAGCGTTTACATTCGTGTTAATACGAAAACTCATTGTAAATCCTTTTAAGTTTAATTACGACTTCTTGTCGTTCAAAAACTATATCGGACGAAATCAAAAAAACTTTAGGGAAAAAGAAAAAAAAATCGCAAAAATTTTAAATTTGACGAGAAAACCCTCGAAAAATCGGGCACGGCGCAGATTAAACGAGCCAAAACGCTCGCAACCGTATGCGCAGCGCGATTTAAATCCCAAGCCCTTTATAATATTGCAACGTCAAATTTAACACCTCAAAGGTACGGGTCTAGGTGCGTAAAATTTAGATTTTAGCGAATAGCGGCGCCTAGATAACAAAACCCGAGGCAAACGAAAACGCTAAAAAACGCGTTTAAAAATGCTACCGAAATTTGTCCCGAGCTAAACAAGAGTAAATTTTGCGTCAGTGGCAAAGCGTAGCGAAGCTAAATCCGCGCGCCTTAAATTCGGCGATATCGCGGCTGGCGACCTCGCCCTTGGTCGTGAGGTAGTCGCCGATGACGACGGCGGAGACGCCGTGATCAAAGATTTCGTATTGGCGTTCGCCTAAAATTTTCTCTCTACCGCCTGCTATCATCACGCGAGCGTTAGGTAGCGCGCGGACGGTGTCGTCGATGATTTTTAGCGCCTCGTCCGCTGTCATAGGCGGCCGCTTGACGCGTAGCGCGTCATTTGGGATAAAGAAATTTATCGGGCTGGAAAAGGGGTCTAGCTTGGCAAGGCTAGCTTGCAGGCTCGCGCGGTCGGCTTCGCTCTCGCCAAGGCCGTAAATGCCGCCCGTACAGAGCATTAGCCCCACTTCTTTGGCGTCGATGTTGGTCTGCCAGCGCTCGTCCCAGCTATGCGTCGAGCAAATTTGCGGGAAAAACTCGCGCGAGGTTTCTAGGTTGTGGTTGTAGCTAAACACGCCAGCGCTTTTTAGCTCTTTTAGCTGAGGTAGCGTCGCCATGCCGTTGCAAGCGATCAGCATGAGGTTTGGGACTTCTTTATTTACGGCGCGCGCGAGGCGGGCGATATCCTCGGTCTTTTTGTCCGTGAGTCTTGCGCCGCTGGTGACTAGGCAAAAGCCAAGCGCGTGGTTTGCCGCCGCGATCCTAGCTTCGGCGACTACCTGCTCGGCGGTTTTCATTTTGTATTTTTCGATGCCGGCATTTATACTTGCGCTTTGCGTGCAGTAGCCGCAGTCTTCGGAGCAGTTGCCGGAGCTGACTGAACAAATAGCACACAACATAATAGTTTTCATTAGATTATTCCTTTTTTAGCGGCTTGTCTCGCGAGCGCTTTTCCGAGATTTCGCAAAATTTTCGCTCCGCAGGCTATATGCCTAGCGCACGCTCAATTTTGCTTTAAAACTCGAAAAATCATCTCGCGATACTTCGCCTTATCGTTTTTATGTTTAAATTTAAAATTTCTGAGTTGTAATCTGTAAGGCGACGTATTTTTATTCTAGACGAGGCGAAATTTAATTTTTAAGCGTAGGCTAGACATATAGTCTGCCGAGCTTTAAAATTAAATTTCAACGAAGTATAGGATAAAAAGACAAGCCGCCGCTATTGCTCCGCGATTTGTACCTTTTTCTTACACTTCACGCACTCGTGAAACGTCCCCTTTTTGAGCTCTTTTTTGATCATATCGCCGCCACATTCGTCGCATTTCTCGGCAACCGGCTCGTAGTTTGAGACGAAGTCGCATTTGGGGTAGTTTGCGCAGCCGTAAAATTTACCCCTGCGGCTGATGCGCTCGACGATGTCGCCGCCGCATTTTGGACACGGCACGTCGATCTTTTTGAGCTCTTTTTTCGGCTTTGCCGCAGCTTCGCCTTCCTGCGCGCCTTGTTCTGCTTTGGCGATATTGCGCGAGTATTTGCACTTAGGGAAATTTCCGCACGCGATAAACTCGCCGTAGCGTCCCTTTCGTAGTAGCAGTTCGCCGCCGCACTCCGGGCACTTCTCGCCGATCGGAGTGGCGACTTTTTGGCTTTTTATGCCTGTTTTGCCAGCCGAAATTTTATCCATAAACGGATGATAAAAATCGCTCAAAAGCTTTTGCCAGTCGGCTTTGTCTTCTGCGACGTGATCGAGCTTTTCTTCCATATTTGACGTAAATTCGCTATCTACGATATCGCTAAAATGCTCCTCCAAAACGCCCATCATCGTAAATGCGATCTCGTTTGGCACGAGCTGCTTTTTTTCGACTTTGACGTAGTCGCGAGAGGTTAGCAGCGAGATGGTCGGCGCGTAGGTGCTAGGGCGCCCGATGCCTAGGCTTTCTAGTTTTTTAACTAGCCCGGCCTCCGAGTAGCGAGACGGCGGTTCGGTGAAGTGCTGCGAGCTTTTGATGCTTTGCAGGCTCATTTCGTCGCCGATTTTTAGGTCGGGCAAAATTTTATCCTTATCCATATCGCCGTAAACGCGGTAAAATCCGTCAAACAGCACCTTGCGGCCGCTTATTTTAAACTCGCCTTTTGCGCCCGCGACGAATACGTTTTGCGTCTGGCTAATGCTAGCGCTCATCTGGCAGGCTAAAAAGCGGTTGTAGATGAGCGTGTAGAGGCGTAGTGCGTCTTTTTCTAGATACTGCGCGGCGATAACGGGCGTGAAGCTGAGGTTTGTCGGGCGGATCGCCTCGTGGGCTTCTTGCGCACCTTTGCTTTTGGTTGCGTAAATTTTAGCCTTAGCGGGCAGGTAGCGTTCGCCGTACCCTTTCTCGATCGTCTCGCGTGCGGCAGCGACGGCCTCTTTGGCGAGATTTAGGCTGTCCGTTCTCATGTAGGTTATCGCGCCCATGAAGCCCTGATGCGTCTGCACGCCCTCGTATAAATTTTGCGCGATCATCATCGTTTTTTTCGGGCTAAAGCCTAGGCGGTTGCTCGCGCTTTGTTGTAGCGTCGAGGTCATAAACGGCGGTGCGGGCTCTGTTTTGCGCTCTTTGGCCTCGATCTCGCGGACGCTAAATTTATCGCTTTTTAGATTTTCCACGATAAATTTGGCTCGGTCGCCGTTTGTTATCGTTAGCTTTTCTATCTTTTGCGCTTCAAATTTAACTAGCTCGGCGTCAAGGTCTTTTTTAAAAACCGCATCGATGCTGTGGTATTCGATCGGTTTAAAGTCGCGTATCTCGCGCTCGCGGTCTACGATGATTTTTAGAGCGGCGCTTTGCACGCGTCCCGCGCTTAGTCCTTTTTGGATTTTTAAATTTAATAGCGGCGAGAGCTTGTAGCCAACGATTCGGTCTAACAGGCGGCGTGCTTGCTGCGCATTTACGCTATCCATATTTATCGTGCGCGGGTTCTTTAAAGCGGCTTCGATGGCACTTTTGGTGATCTCGTGAAACACGATGCGAGGCAGGCTCTCGGGCTTTTTGCCGATGGCTGCGGCGATGTGGTAGGCGATGGCCTCTCCTTCGCGGTCCTCATCGGTTGCGAGGTAGATTTGGTCGGCGCTTTTGGCTAGCTCTTTGATCTCTTTTACGATAGCGGAGTGATCGGCACTGATCCTATACTCGGGCGTAAATTTTTCGCCCTCGATCTTGATACCGAATGCCGTCTTTGGCAGATCCCTAATATGGCCTTTTGATGCGATGACGTCGTAGCCGGGCCCAAGAAAGTTTTTTATCGTTTTGGCTTTGGCGGGAGATTCCACGATGATTAAGCTTTTCATTAATATAGCCTTTTTATTTTTTTGCGGTAATTGTAGCAAATTTTTCGCCTAAAAACGAAAGAGAGATGAAAATTTAAACTCGCGTCAGGCTTCAAGCTAAGTGAATTTGACGCGATTGTAAATTTAAGCCTGGCTACCAAACGGCAAACATCCCCCGCAGCATAAATTTACACTCAACCGCGCAAAACCACTCACGCTCCGCGCAAATTTAACTTAGTATCCGTCAAAATGCTTGGTCTTTGGCAGTACCAAATTTAGCGTGATGCCGATGAGCGCGCCAAGTCCCACGCCGCTAAAGCTCATCGCGCCAAAATCCAGCACCATGCCGCCGATCGCGCAGACGAAGATGAGCGCGACGATGATCATATTGCGCGGCTCGGCCAGATCCACGCCGTTTTTGATGAGCGTCTCCATGCCCACGCTCGCGATGATACCAAAAAGCAGTAGCATAATGCCGCCGATGACGGGAGCGGGGATCGTGGAGAGCGCGGCGCCGAGCTTGCCCACGAAGGCTAGCAGTATCGCCGCAAGCGCGGCAAAGGTCATGATGGCGGGGTTGTAGGCCTTTGTGATGCTAACCGCGCCCGTGACTTCGGAGTAGGTGGTGTTTGGCGGTCCGCCAAAGCAACCCGCTAGCGACGTCGCGAGTCCGTCGCCGAGCAATGTGCTTTTAAGCCCCGGATTTTTTAGGAAATTTTCCTTCGTGACGTTGCTGATAGCAAGCATATCGCCGATGTGCTCGATCGCGGGCGCGATAGCGATAGGCACCATGTAGATCACCGCTTCGAGCTTAAAAACCGGCGCGGTGAAATTTGGCAGCGCAAACCACGGCGCGTTTAGAATCGGCGTAAAATCCACGATCCCGACAAACAGCGACGCGCAGTATCCAGCCGCGATACCGCACAGTATCGGCACTAGGCGCAGCATGCCGCGGCCAAACATCATAACGACGATAACCGCCGAGAGCGAGATGAGCGCGATCGTAAGCGACTGGCCCTGCGTATAGAGCGCCTCCTTGCCCTTGCCCATGACCATATTTACGGCCGCGGGCGAGAGGATGAGACCGATCGTCATGATGACGGGTCCTACGACCACGGGCGGTAAAATTTTATGCAAAAATCCCTCGCCTTTGAGCCTAATAAGCAAGCTTAATGCCACGTAAAACAGCCCCGCCGCGACCACTCCGCCCATCGTCGCGGCGATGCCCCACTCCTTCACGCCAAAGCTAAGCGGCGCGATGAACGCAAAGCTAGACGCGAGAAAGATCGGCGGGACGTTTTTGCGCGTGATTAGCTGAAACAGTAGCGTGCCGATACCCGCCGTAAACAGCGCTACGGACGTATCAAGCCCCGTCAAAATAGGCACCAGCACGAGCGCGCCGAACGCGACGAATAAAAACTGTACGCCGACGAGAGCGTCGCGTAGCCTGAGATTGTAGCCTTCGTATTTTTCCATTTTTTCCTCTTTTTATTTTGCAGCCGATCTTTTACGGCAGCTTGCCTACTACCGGCAAATAAACGCTCTTTGCGGGATCTGATCGGTGACGCCTCGCAACCGCAAATAAGCGCTAAATTTACTTGCCCTAAATGGGAGTAAATTTAGCCTACGCAAGCTCAAGCGAAAGTATCTCCGTCCTCTTGCCCGCCTCGTCCTCGCAGGTTACGGCGATATAGTCAAAGCCGTTTGCCTTCACTTCCTCCCACGAAGCAGTCCGGCCGTTTATCAGCAAAACCCTGCCTTGTTCGTCCCTATCGTATTCGTCTATTTCGTCGTCGTAATCGATACTGTAGCCTAATTCGATATAAACCTTGCACGGCGGCAAATCAAATTTGGCAAGCTCGCGTTTTGCGACCTTTTTTGCGTCTAATTCATCGCAAAACATCGCGTTATAGCCGTGCGCTGCGCCGTCAAAAAGCAAAATTTCCTCGCCGCTTTTTACGCATTTGGCTACGAGCTTGCACGGAACAAGCTCGTCATCGTCGTCGTAAAAATCGACGATATAATCGTTTGGCAGGTCTTTGCTACGTAAAATATCTCCGAAATAATAAATTTCAAAGTATTCTCCGCCCGCGGCGGACTTTATCTGCGCGTTTAAACAATCGTCCGCCGCGGCGTTAAATACGCGGTTTGCTAGATAGGTAGGCACTCTCTCGTTCATCTTTGTTCCTTTGGTGTAAATTAAATAAAATTAAAATTATAGCATATTAGCGACGGTTACGATGACGAAAATGCGCCGTTTTAAGCAAATTTTTCGGGCAAATTTTAAATTTACTCGCCTAGACCCGCACCGCAAAAATGCTAAATTTGGGTTGGTTAAATTTGGGATTGCGAGTTCAGCTTTCTTGCGTAAAAAACAACCATTTGAGGTTGTTTTTTACTTTGTTGTAAAGGGGGTGGGGGCTTAAATTGCGAAGTCGCTCCCCACCCCCTTTAATCCCCTCCCCCTACGACGCTTTTAATGTGGCGACACTGCTTTGCTCGCGCAAAGCGTCGCGGGGTTCTGAGTTTAAAGTTGATATTTTCAGGGTGCGGGTCTGGGTGGATAAAATTTGAAGCCGAAATTTACAAATTTTACTTCAAATTTGAACGTAAAACGATAAGGCGCGGTATTTTTGTTCTAGACGAGGCGGATTTAAATTTTGCGACGGGAGCTACCTCGTCGGTAGTGACCGAGTAAAATTTAAATTCAACGAAGTATAGGACAAAAAGACAAGCCGCTATTTAAACGACTTTTCCGCCCACGCTCTCACTTCTAAATCCACTTCAAATATCTTACTCTCGCTCTCTATCTTCTCTTTTTCAAACCTCTTTGCCGCGGCCAAAACCGTTCGCGAGATATCCAAAAATCCGCATTCGCCGCGCAAAAATTTATACACAGCCACTTCGTTTGCGGCGTTTATCGCTACACCAAGATCTGGGTTTTGCAAAGCTTGGTCTTTTAGCGAAAAGATAGGATATTTTTTCAAATTTATCTCGCCGAATTTTATATTTTTTAGAGTTTTTAGGTCTAAATTCGGCACGATTTGCGCGTTTTTTGTATCAGCGGCGTTCAAATTTAGCGCACCATCCTCGCCCAAAATCGCATGCGCGATGGCCAAAATCATATCGGTTTTAGATAGATGCGCCGTAGTTGAGCCGTCGGCAAACTCCACCAGCGCGTGCACCGTGGACGTGCGCTCGATGAGCGCCTCGATGTCCCGCACGCCGTAGAGCCAAAAGGCCTCCAACACCTCAAAAAGCTTGTTCGCCATCGTCGCGCTATCTATCGTGATCTTTGCGCCCATGTTCCAGTTTGGGTGCTTTAGCGCGTCTGCGGCGCGGGCGTCTTTTAGGGCTTTTATTGGGGTTTTGTAAAAGGCGCCGCCCGAGGCCGTGATGACGAGCCTAGCGACCGGGGTTTTGTTTGCGAGCAAGAATTTAAGTCCGAAATGCTCGCTATCTATCGGATCTATCGCGCCCCTATCTAAAAATTTGCCGCCCGCGACGAGGCTTTCTTTATTGGCAAGCGCTAGCTTTTTGCCTAGCTTTTGCGCGCTTAGGCTCGGAGCCAGCCCTGCAAAGCCGACTAGAGAGTTTACGACGCGCTCGCTCTCGCACTCTTTTAGCATATCGCAGATACCTTGCGCGCCCGCAAAAACGCGTTTGTGCTTTACGAATTTTGCAAATTTAGGCTCGGCGATACAGACGAATTTGGGCTTAAATTCGGCGATTTGCTCGTTTAAAAGCTCGTAGTTTGACGCGCAGCTTAGCGCCTCGATACTAAGGCCGAATTTGCGGGCCAAATTTAAAGTATTTGTCCCGATCGAGCCCGTCGAGCCCAGCACTACCACGATAGCGTCCAGAGCATCGCCGCGACGCCGAACAAATAGCCGTCGACGCGGTCAAGCATACCGCCGTGACCGGGCAGTAGCGTGCCGCTATCCTTGACGCCCACTCGGCGCTTTAAGTAGCTCTCGAAAAGATCGCCCCAAACACCGAAAACCGCAACCAAAAACGCCGTGATGAGGCTATGCCAAAAGCTATCGGTCAGCACCCAGCCAAAGCCTGCGCCAAAAACCGTAGCTACGGCGATACCGCCCGCGACGCCTTCCCAGGTTTTGTTCGGCGAAGTCTGGCTAAAGGCGTGCTTGCCGCAAAATTTGCCGACGAAAAACGCCCCGCTATCGCACGCCACGACCGTTAAAATCAGCCACGCTAAGTAGCCGATGCCGTAAAGCGAATAAAGCATCCAGATGAGAAAAATAGGCGTCATCGGATACAAAAACGGCAACGCGGGCGTTAGATTTTCGCTCTTAAAATGCGCAAGAAAACTAACCACGAGCAAGACCGCTAAAATAGCGATAAATACGGGGTTTGAAAAGGGCGTGAGTAGGTAAAAAATAACCGCCACGAGCGCAAGGGAGTTTCCTTGCAGGCCGTAAAGCTTTTGCGCTTCGCTAAAGGCCGCGTAAAGCACGAAGCCTAAAATGGCGAAATTTAACAGATAACTATCGACGAAAAAGATGACCAAAACTACCGCAAATAGCGCGATGCCGGTGATTATACGCGTTTTCATGATTTGTCCTTTTTTGAGTAAAATTGTATAAAATTTTCGCTTAAAAGCGCTGAAATTTGAGGCAAATTTACCTTTGCGGGCTTTAGCGGACGGTTAAATTTAAGCGTTTTGCGTTAAGTTTTAGTTCTGATTAAAACGGGTCGGTAAATTTGGCGGATTTGGATTAAATTTTGCCGAGCGAGGCGGCAAATCTAAGCCCGCAAGCTTAAATTTTAAGATCAAGATGATAAAAAAGCTGCGATGCCTGCGGAAAGTCGTTAGCCGCGACGTGCTCCTCGGAGTTTTCGTCGTCAGAATTTTCGCCTTTTTGCTCCGAGGCGAGCTCGCCCTGCTCCTGCCTGCCCTTTTGCTTTTCGTGCTCGTTTTCGGGGTCGATTTTGTAGGTTTCCTCGGTCGGTCGCACTTCGGAGACCTCTTGTTTTTCGTCGCTTGCCAGCGATGCGGCGGCGAGATTTTGCAAGTCAAATCTATTTTGGACGTCGGCGACCTTGTTTGAGACCATATTTACGTTTTGATTGATAAAAATCGTGTTGCCAAGGGGTGTTACAGCCATTTTCGCCTCCTTTTTAGTCGTGCTTTGTTACTAATATCGTCTTAAAATTAATATAATTTACATTTGCGCCGCTCGTAATTTTGACGTTGTTACGTTTGGTAAAATCAACCTCGTACGTCCCGCCGCCTTTGACGCTAAAATTTACGCAAATTTTCGCCGCAAATCTCAAAATTTCCTCGCTGGGAGCGCTTTTTGCGGTTTTGATGATGACGTGCGCGGACGGTAGGTCTTTTAGATGCATCCAAATGTCGTCTTTTTTCGAGTTTTTTAGCAGCCAGACGTTGCCTTTTTCGTTGCGTCCGATGCTGATTTTATAGCCTTCGATATAAAAATCCTCGACGTTTTGATTTTGCTCTTTTTGCTTTACGGCGTGAGCTTTTTTAGGCGCTAGGATTTCTAGCTCTTCGGCGCTTTTCGCTTCGTTTACGAGCGTTTGTAAATTTGATAAAAACTCCAGCTTTTCGGTCAAATTTTGCCGCTCGATGATTAGACCCGCCGCCTTTTGCTTTAGCCTTTTTGCTTTGGCAAACATCGCGTTTGCGGCGATTTTGGGGCTGGCATCTAGCACGAGCCTCACCTCGCCTCGCTCGAAATCATTTAGCGTTACCTCGCGCTCGTAGTCCTTTAGCGCGTGTAAATTTGATAAGATTAGCCCCGCGTTTTTGCTTAAAATTTCGCTTTGCGCGTTTAGATCCGCCTCGTTTTCAAGCCCCGATAAAATCTCGCTTAAATTTTGCATTTTTCGCTCTATTGCGGCCGATTTTACGGCGCGCAGATTTTCTAGCTTTGCGTTATTTACGCGCTTAAATTCCTCGCTAAAATACTGCGTAAAATCGGTTATCGGCGGCGTCTGGCGCTCTTTTATCACTGCAGGCGGCAGCTCAAGCAGCTCGCGCCCCGGTTTTATCACGCGAAAATTATTATCTATATGGCGCAAAGCCTCGATTATGACGCCCTTTTCGTCCGTGATGATCGCGTTGGTAAAGCGCCCCGTAAACTCCAAAAATAGGCTTGAAGCCAGGCTCTTATACGAGCCTTGGAATTCGCACTCCAGCTTTAAAATTCTATTTCCCTCGGGCACGCTTAAATTTAAAATTTTAGCCCCCCAGAACCTCTTTTTAAGCGCGACGTCAAAGGGCGCTTTGTACTCTTTTACGTTTAGAAAATCAGGATTTGCGTAGATCGCGGAGTCGGCTTTGCTAAGATCGAAAAACAGCCTGAGCTCGCCGTCAAATTCGATAAATATCGCCATATCGCCCGCGCGTCTGATTGCCGTTATTTTTTTAAATTTGCCTAGAAAAGATTGTATTTGTTTTAAATGTGCGTATTTCATAGCCGAAATTATAGCTTAAAATCGGACCGAAATTTAAGCGTAAGAATAATATAATGATAATGCATTTTAAAACGGAGAAAAAATAAATGAACAAATTTAGCCTAAGTTTAGCGGCCTCGTCGCTGCTTTTAACCCAAATTTTCGCCGCCGACGTAGCATTGCAAGGCGTCGAGATTAGCGAGAGAGCGGACGACGGATACCGCGCCAAAACCAGCGAAGTGGGCAAAACGAATACGCCTATTTTAGAGATCCCGCAGACGGTAAACGTCGTGACCCAACAACAGCTAAAGGATAAAAAACCAGAGACCCTAGCCGAGAGCCTTCAAAACGTAAGCGGCGTTAGCTACGGAAACACCACGGGAGGCATCTTTGACTCGATCATAAAAAGAGGATTTGGCGGCGGACGCGACGGCTCGATCATGCGAAACGGCGTACCTGCTAGCGTCATGCATAGCTTTAACAAAACCGTAGAAAGCGTCGAGGTGCTAAAAGGCCCCTCTAGCTTGCTCTACGGCGCGCAAGAGCCAGGCGGCATCATAAATATGGTCACTAAAAAGCCAAAATACGACTTTTCAAACGAAATTTGGGCGGGTATCGGAAACCATGCCTACTGGAACGCGGGCTTTGACGCCACTGGGCCGATTGCTGATAGCGGCTTTGCGTATAGATTTATATTCGACAAAAGCAAAAAGCGCTACTGGAGGGAGTTTGGCAGCGTAGAAAACGAGCTTTTTGCGCCCTCTCTTTCGTATAAAGGCGATGATTACCGCATAAATTTCGCCTACGCGCACTCCAAATCGATCGATCCGATCGATCGCGGTATGTACCTCATCCCAAACACGGGCAAGCTACTGCCGATAGATAAGAAAAGGCGCCTTGACGAGCCGTTTAATAAACTTAAAACGACGCTTGATACGGTGGACGTAAATTTTGAGAAAAATATCGGCGAGGACTGGCTACTGCGCGGCGCTTACGCGTTTTCCCGCTCCAAGCACGAATACGGTCACATCAGGCTAATGAACGTAAATTTAAACACCGGAACGGCGACTAGGCGAAACGAATACTACGACGGCTTCATCCACCGCACGCACGCGGGCTCGCTCACGCTAAACGGCTACGCGCAAACGGGCGAGATAGAGCATAACTTGCTCTTTGGCATCGACGCTAAAAGCTACTACCGCTACCGACCGGGCGGCCTAAGAGACACGGGCGCTCACCTAAATATCAATATCTATAATCCAATCTACGGCAGAGTCGGTTTGCCGACGGTAAGGGAGTCAGGCATCCAGTATCAAACGCTAAAAACGATCGGATTTTACGCGCAAGATAGCATAAATTTGACCGAAAATTTGATCTACTCTTTGGGCGCAAGGTATGAATTTTACAGGCAAATCGCGCGCGGAACGGTTAGCGGACCAAACTCCACCGACCAAAAAGACGGCAAATTTACGTGGCAGACTGGGCTTTTATACCTGCTAACGCCCGAGTGGTCCGTTTACGCCAACTACGCGCAAAGCTTTAGCCCGCAGATGGCTATGAACGGCGACATAGGCGACATAAAGCCTGAAGAAGGCAAAAGCGTCGAGCTGGGAACTAAATTTCAAAACGATAGCATAACGGCTAGCGCGGCGGTCTTTAACATCAACAAGAAAAACATCATGCGCACCGTAAATAGCGTAAGTACGCCCGTGGGCGAGGCGCGCTCGAGAGGCTTTGAGTTTGACTTTAACGGCCGCGTGACGCAAGGGCTAAGCGTGGGCGCTAGCTACGCATACACTAAAACCGAGGTGCGCAAGGATAGCGGCGCGTTTGCCGTGCTAGTGGGCAAACCACTAGAAGCCACGCCAAAGCACCAAGCCAGCCTCTTTGCCAACTACGACTTTAGCCATCTAGGCGCAAAAGGCCTAAGGATCGGCGGCGGAGCGAGGTATTTTGGCTCATGGTACACCTACTACATGAGGACGAATCTACCGGCCGTGCCTGCGGGAACTGGCTTTAAGATGGACGACGCGGTCGTTTACGACGCATTTATCAGCTACGACACCAAGATCGCGGGCTACGAGACGAATTTCGCCTTTAACGTCAAAAACTTGACCGACAAGCTCTACTACACGTCTTCATCGACCGGCACGCAGGCTAACATCATACCGATACAGCCGGGGTATGCGAGGCAGTTTATGCTGACCGCTAGCGTTAAATTTTAAAATTTAGCGGCTCGTCTTTTTGGTTTATACGTCGTTGGATTTAAATTTTACTCGGTCACTACCGACTAGGTAGCTCCCGTCGTAAAATTTAAATCTGCCTCGTCTAAACGCAAAAATACTTCGCCTTAACTTTTTACGTTCAAATTTGAAGTCAAATTTGACCTCAAATCGACTCGCCCAAACCCGCATCCTAAAAACGCCGAATTCGATTTTAAATCCGCGGCGTACTGTGCTATTTAACCGAACCGGATTTGTATTTGCGGCGCTCAAATTTTACTCTCAATCTCTTTTTATCCATTTTTCGCTAAAATCGCTAAATTTTAAAAACGCGCGGTATCCGCAAAAAAGGAAATTTATGCAAAACAAAAAGCAAACTATCACCGAAAAGATTTTCAGCGAGCACGTAGGGCGCGAGGTTTTCGCGGGCGAGATCATCGAAAGCGACATCGACATGGTCATCGGCAACGATATCACGACTCCTATCTCCATCAAGCAGTTTGAGCGAAGCGGCGCGACAAAGCTTGCTAATCCGGACGGCTTTAGCGTCGTGATGGACCACTATATCCCCGCAAAAGACATCCTAAGCGCCAACCAAGCCAAAATTAGCCGCGATTTTGCGTATAAGCATGATTTGAAAAATTATTTCGACGAAAAGGACATGGGTATCGAGCACGCGCTTTTGCCAGAAAAAGGCCTCGTAGTGCCGGGCGACGTCATCATCGGCGCCGATAGCCACACCTGTACACACGGCGCGTTGGGAGCCTTTGCCACGGGCATGGGCAGCACCGATCTAGCCTACGCGATGATAACGGGCAAAAACTGGTTTAAAGTACCGCCGACTATCAAAGTGATCTTTCGCGGCAAGCTAGACCGCCACGTCTACGGCAAGGACCTCATCCTAGAGATCATCCGCCGCATCGGCGTAGACGGCGCGCTGTATAAGGCGCTGGAATTTACGGGCGAGACGATAGATAGCCTCGATATGGACGGGCGCTTTAGCATGTGCAACATGGCGATCGAGGCCGGCGGCAAAAGCGGCATCATCGCGGTTGATGAAACCACGAAAGAGTTTTTAAAAGGTAAAAATTTACGCGCCGAGCCGAAGCTGCACTACTCCGATGAGGGCGCAAACTACGAGCAAATTTTAGAGATCGACGTTAGTAAGCTCGATCCCGTGATCGCCTATCCGTTTTTGCCTAGCAACGGAAAAAGCGTGCGCGAGGCCGTCAGAGACAATATCGCTATCGATCAGGCCTTTATCGGTAGCTGCACGAACGGCAGACTAAGCGACCTGCGCATCGCGGCTGAAATCCTAAAAGGCCGCAAAGTAGCGCGCAAAACCCGCCTCATCATCACGCCTGCGACGCAAAAGATCGCCCTGCAAGCGCAAAAAGAGGGGCTGATGGATATATTTGCCGAGGCTGGCGCAGTCGTAAGCAACCCGACCTGCGGCGCGTGCCTGGGCGGATATATGGGGATTTTGGGCGTGGGAGAGCGCTGCGTGAGTACGACCAATAGAAACTTCGTCGGACGCATGGGCGATCGCACGAGCGAGGTGTATCTGGCAAACTCGGCCGTGGCCGCAGCTAGCGCCGTCGCAGGCAAGATCGCCGATCCGCGCGATCTTTAGAATTTAGCGGCTTGTCTCGCAAGCGCTTTTTGCGGATTTTGTTAAAATTTGACTCGATAGACTACATGCCTTATCTTCATCAAATTTTAACTTCAAAACCCCAAAAATCATCTCGCGATGCTTCGCCTTATTGTTTTATGCTCAAATTTAAAAATTCAGCTTCAAATTTTATCCACCGAGACCCGCATCACGAAAACGTAAATTTGAATACGCAGCGCGTTAACGCCAGATAAACCTGCACGCAGTGCAACAACCTCTCACGTCGTAGGGGTTGGGGGGATCGTTAAGGGGGAAGGGAGCTCTTTTACTTCAGCTACGCTTCGCCTTGTGCTTAGCCGCACTTTGTTTGCTACTGTTAGGACGCACTCTCTTTGAGAGCTGCTAGCAGAGCGTAATTCAAGTCCTTTCCCCTTAACAAGAAAATCAAGATATTAAAAATACGGTAAAAAGAAGCCAAAAACTCAAATTTATGACTCTTTGCGTCGGCAAAACGATTCAGAAAATTTGTATTCAAATTTGAAGTCAAATTTATAAATTTGGGCTACCGAAACTAGCGTCAAAAAATACCAAATTTAACTTCGCCGCATCGGCAAATTTAGCGGCTTTTATCTCCTAAAACGCCGTTATCGTCGCCAAAAGTCCAAAGATGATGCCGGGCAAATTCGCAGCCGCTAACGGATAGTCCCTTTTGGCTTTTAGCAGGCCGTAGCTAGTCCAGATCGTGCAGTTTATCGCCGCAGCTAGAGGCTGGATAAAAGGCGTTTTGTTGCCCTCAAGGTTGCCCATTATCTGCGGGATATAGGAAATATACATAATGACTGACAGGCACGTGCCTATCCAGCCTAAAATTTGTAAATTTTTCTCGCTCATTTTTTCTCCTTTGAAATAAAGTCCGCATTATACTACTTTTAGTACGACGACGCGAAATTTATCTTGCCTGCCGCCGCGTTTTAATCCCCGAATTAAGTCGGATTTAGTAAAATGTAGCCAAACTCTAAGAGGAATGAAATGGCTTACGTAACCTACGACAAGGCAAAATGGCACTGGGGCGCAAAAAATGCGCCGACTGACATCCCGCAGGAAAACGGCGCGACGCACATCGCGTTTTTCTTCCGCTGGTGCATGGAGCGCAAGCTCTACTCCAAGGACTTTGCAGACGATATAGCGCGGATGGACGATAGCTTTGATTATCGCCGGTATTTTTTTGACGCCATGGATGGCGTGCTAAGCAGCGACGAGCTAAACACCGCGGGCAAGGCCTTTGCGAAGGCCTACTACACCACGGACCGCACGAAATTTGCTAAAACCCACGGCTGGTATTTGCAAGATTACGACGATTTCGTCGCGCGCAAATTCGGCGACGAAGACTTTAATAACGCCTATTTTTACATAGAAAACTCGCCGCAAAATTACGCCGAGATCAAGGCTATCATCGACCGCCGCTACGAGGAGTTTTTAGAAGCCAAAAAAGCGAGCAAAAGCGCAGAAAAATAAAACTAAATTTGTGCCGAGCGCAGTTTTTAAAGCGCAGAGTTCAAATTTGGACGAGCCAAACGATTCGGGCATTAGCCGAGCGCAGATCGTAAATTTTAGATCGGTGTGGATTTTGCGGATTTAGCCGCGCCTCGTAGCAGAGCTAAAACTCAAACCGCTAAGCCAAATTTGACGGCAAGCCGCTTCTAGTTGGCACCCCCGCTACTTAAACCGCAGAGTCAAATCTCCCGCGCTCAGCGGTGACCTCCGCAGCTTTAGGCAAGCTCCGCTCTATTAAATTTTTCCCCTGACATTTTATCTCCTTTTATCTATTTGTTTTGTAAATTTGAGTTTGAGTCTGATTTACTTCGGTTGCTATCTATGTAAATTACCTTGGTTGGGTCATCTTTTAATGTATCCCAAAAACTTATCATACTTTTTAGTTTCTTTTTTTCGTTTGCCCATCGTATAAACGTATAGGTATCGCTAAAAGCCCCATCTTTATCTGGGCAATACCTCTCTCCATTTTTTATGGACATACGTATTAGTATGGGTATGGTTTGATTTTTATCTATTTCCTCTTTCCAATTATCGATGTGCCATCTATAGCTTTTATAGCACTCCTCATACGCCTTCTTTAGCTCCTCTTTAGTGGGCTGTCCTATAACGTCGTATTTTAAAAGAAGCTCTAGCATGGGTTCGTAGTTTGGTATAGTATCTAGCAAGATATACAAAGAGCGCATAAAATTAGAATCGTCCCTTAGTCCGTGAAAAAATGTATTGTGATGATCGTCTAGTTTCGGTCTATACCCGCTAGCAAGAGCAAGTTCGGTCATCTCTACGTAGTTATGGGTTACTATATATCCTATCGGATCGTTTACGTCTTTGGATTCTTTATTGACTTGGTAATTATCTCGATATACTATCTTTACGTCGTCTCCGTCTATGATAAGTTTTTCGATATTGTAGTAAAAAGGAGTTTTTCTATACCACTGTACCGCCTTTACTTCATCGAATTTAACCCCGCTATCAAGCAAGAGCTTAGCGGTCTTTGTAGAGTTGTTTTCTATGGCGTAGACTAGGGGCGAGAGACCGAAATTATCCTTTTGCCTGATATTTGCTCCGAGTTTTATAAACTCTTTTGTAGTGTTTTCATCGTCAAAAAAGCTTGAATACATTATCGGCGTAGTACCGTAGATGAGCTTGTACTCTACGCTAATGTTATTATCTTGCATAAATTTTAAAATTTGATCCGTTTGCTTTGATTTAAATAGCTTTTTTAAATTCGTATCGATATCAGATTCTTTTAATACGCTTTTGGGATTGGAAGCGAAATCTATATCCCAGTATCTAAAAGCAAAGTCGTCTATCCCCTCTTGCGTTACGTATTTGCTTAGCTCCGAGCCGGGGATTATTTTAGTATCGGCGGTAACGACGAAGCGGGTGGGCGAGCTAAATTTAGAAAACAGTCCGTACTTATCCGCCAAAAGATAAAGTCCTAAAAACAGCGCGGCGTATAAAATAGTTTTAAACATTTTCAGCAAGTCGTGCAAATTTGATCCTTTTGCTTTCTTAAATTTGCAAAATCTTAGCCAAATGGCGGTTAAATTTGAGTGAATTTGGGGGCGGGGATTTGAAAAATGCGGGGAAATTTAAATAAAGGCAAATTCGGCTAAATTAAAAGCCGAATTTAAACAATCGGCGATGGTTAAATTTAACCATCGCCGCGAGAAATTATCGGTGCGAATTTAGACGCCCAAAGCTCGGCGCGCAAAAATCAAATTTATCTAGATAGCTTTAACAAATATCCGTCCTGTGTCTTTTCTACCGAGTGCTTGTAACTGCCATCAAGATCGAAAACTACGCGGTAAAAGCTGCCGTGCGAGCCAAAAAGCGCCGTTTTAAACGCGCCGCAGTCTAGCTCGTATTTTTTCGTATAGGAGTCCACGCTCGATGCAAAATCGATCACGACGCGCTTGCCGCCGCTAATGGAATAATCTTTGACCTTGGCGTCCTTGGTCGCGATTTTGACCCGATCTTTGCCGATCTCAAAGATCGTTTTTTTGTATTTGATCTCTTTTAGCGCGGATTTGGCTTCGGGCTCAAGAGGCTTGATTACTACGTCGTTTAGAGGCAAGGTCGTCATGTTACGCTCGCTAGGCCTTGGCGCGACATCTATCGCGGCTATCTTAGACTCTTCTTTGGTTACGGAAACGTCGGGCTTTTCTACGACGACGGGCACTGCGATCTTGCTTAGCAAAAACTCGTCTTGCCACGAGATGCTTTTGTTTATATCGACGGTTTTTTCCTTGACGCTGCCGTCGACGCTTTTGTATTTCAGCGTGATGGAGATGAAGTTTCTAGCGTCGGCGGGAAATTTAAAACTCTGCTTCTCAAAAGGAGGCAAATTTTCTACGACGTTGGTGCTAGCCGTGTTCGCGTTTAGTTCGCTAGAGGGCGCAAATGGATTTTCTCTGCCCAAAGCCAGCCCGCAGGCCAGCGCCAAAAGCCAAATTTTACCGATTTTCATAACTCCCCCGTTTTTAAATTTATAAAGTTAAATTTACCCACCGCTGCCGGGCTCAAGCTCTTTTAGCTCGAAATACGCCTTTTGCAGCTGGGCGTTTTGCGCCTTTAGCGTCTCGATATCCTCTTGCAGCCGAGCACGCTGATCTTGCAGGCTTAGCATCACGTCTAGCGAGCGCTTGCCGAAGATTATGTTGCCCACGTAGATACCAAAACATATCACGCAAAACGCTATAAGCGTAAATCTGAGAAAAAGCCTGAAATCAAACGGCTTTTTCTCGACGTATTCGTCTAGGACTTCGCTCAAATTTGATTTCCCAAAAACTCGTCCGTCTCGCGCTCGATCTCGAGCAGGCGGTTGTATTTTGCGTTGCGTTCGCTTCTTGAGGTCGCGCCCGTTTTGATTTGGCCCGTATTCATCGCGACGGCGAAGTCCGCGATAAAGCTATCCTCGCTCTCGCCGCTTCTGTGGCTCATCACGCAGCGGTAGCCTTTGCGCTGTGCTAGGCGGATCGTCTGCATAGTTTGGCTTACGGTGCCGATTTGATTCGGTTTTATTAGGATCGCGTTGCCTACGCCCTTGGCAATGCCTTCGCGTAAAATTTTCTCGTTCGTTACGAAAAGATCGTCGCCCACGAGCTGCACTTTAGAGCCTAGCTTGCTCGTTAGCTTCGCCCAGCCCGCCCAGTCGTCCTCGCTTAGACCGTCTTCGATCGAAAATATCGGATACTTCTCGCAAAGCTGCGCGTATCGCTCTATCAGCTCTTCGCTGCTAAATTCCTTGCCCTCTAGCTTATACTTGCCGTTTTCGTACAGCTCGCTAGCCGCGACGTCAAGGGCTAGCTTGATCTGCTCGCCCGCTTTGTAGCCTGCTTTTTCGATAGCTTGCATGATGAGCTTGATCGGCTCTTCATTATCGTTTAAATTTGGCGCAAATCCGCCCTCGTCGCCGACCGCCGTGCTGTGGCCTGCCGCGTTTAGCAGGCCTTTTAGCGTGTGGTAAATCTCAGTCGCCGCTCGCAGCGCGTCGCTAAATTTATCAAATCCAAACGGCATAATCATAAATTCTTGAAAATCCACGCTGTTGTTCGCGTGCGCGCCGCCGTTGATGATATTAAACATCGGCACCGGCAGCACGGTAGCGTTCGCACCGCCAAGGTAGCGATACAAAGGCACGTCAAGGCTTTTAGCGGCCGCGCGCGCTACCGCCATAGATACGCCAAGCACGGCGTTCGCGCCCAAATTTGAGTAGTTATCGGTGCCATCAAGCTCTCTCATCTCATCATCAAGCGCCTTTTGATCAAATGCATCCAGCCCGATCACGGCCTCGGCGATCTGCGAATTTACGTTTTCAACGGCCTTTAGCACGCCCTTGCCGCAGTATCTCTCGTCTTTATCGCGAAGCTCCAGCGCCTCGCGTTTGCCCGTGCTTGCGCCGCTTGGGACTATCGCGCTTGCTACGGTGCCGTCGCTTAGAGCTACAGTCGCCTTCACGGTCGGGTTGCCGCGGCTATCAAGTACTTCTATCGCAGTTACGTCTTCTATAAATACCATTATTTTATTCCTCCGTATTTTCTTCTATGCTTTCGCTTTCTTCGTCTTTGTCGCCCGAGCCGCTTATTAGCTTATCTAGGCCGATCGAGCTTTTTATCGTAGCTACGATCTCGTCTGATATCTCCGAGTGCTCTTTGAGATAGGCTTTTGCGTTTTCGCGGCCTTGGCCGATTTTAGCGGCTTTGTAGCTAAACCACGCGCCGCTTTTGTCGATGATATCTAGCTTCACGCCGTAGTCGATGATCTCGCCGTCGCGGCTGATACCCTCGCCAAACATTATGTCAAATTCCGCCGTTTTAAACGGAGGCGCGACCTTGTTTTTCACGACTTTTACCTTCGTGCGGTTGCCGATAGGCTCTTCGTTTTGTTTTAGCGTGGCGATTTTTCGCACGTCTAGGCGCACCGAGGCGTAAAATTTAAGCGCGTTACCGCCCGTAGTGGTCTCAGGCGTACCATATCCCATCGCACCGATTTTCATACGAATTTGGTTGATAAAGATCACGGTCGTGTTCATCTTGTGCACGACGCCGGCTAGTTTGCGCAGAGCTTGGCTCATTAGACGAGCTTGCAGACCTACGTGCTGATCGCCCATGTCGCCCTCGATCTCGCTTTTTGGAGTTAGCGCCGCGACGCTATCAACCACGATCAGCTCGACCGCGCCGCTTCTAGCGAGGTTTTCTACGATCTCTAGCGCCTGCTCACCAAAATCGGGCTGGCTAACGTAGAGATTTTCGGTATCTACGCCCAAATTTGCCGCGTACTTCACGTCTAGCGCGTGCTCGGCGTCGATAAAGGCGCACGTGGCTCCGGCTTTTTGCGCTTCGGCGATGATGTGTAGGGTTAGAGTCGTTTTACCCGAGCTCTCAGGCCCGTAAACCTCGATAATACGGCCCTTTGGGATACCGCCGATACCAAGGGCCAGGTCAAGTCCTAGCGAGCCGGTCGAGATACTATCTATCGCCTCGACTTGCTTGTCGCCAAGGCGGATCAACGTACCCTTGCCGAACGCTTTATCTATCTGCTTTAAAGCCGCGTCTAAGGCCTTTTTCTTGTCCGAATCGTTTGTCGGCGGGACTATCTTTTTCTCTTCTTTTTCTTTTGCCATCGGCTTCCTTAAATTTAAAATAATCGGGCTGATTTTATCAAATTTGAGATGAATTTTTGATTATTCGCGCAAATTTGAGACGGGTCTGGACGCGGTCAAATTTAGCCTAAATTTACGCCTTTTTTAAAACGTAAAGCAGCTCGCTCACGTGCGTCGGACGGCTGGCTAGATTTCTACTGCCGCGAAAGGCGTTGTATTTTTGCTCCAAAATTCGCACTTCGCCAAGCCCGGCTAAATTTTGGCTAAATTCCTCGCGCGCGATGAAGCCCTCGGAGTTAAACGAGATGAGCACGAATTTAGCTTTTAGCTTTGAGATTAGCTCGAAAAATGCCGGCGCGGCGGCTGATTTTTGATTAAACACCGAGCGGTTCCACTCCCGAGCGATGCCCGAAACCCGCGATATTTCGCTCGGACGCTCATAGCTAGCGATCAAATTTAACATAAAGTAGTTCGAGCCGTAGGGGTGCTGGTTATAAGGCGGATCAAGATAGACCAGATCAAGCGGCGGAAGCTCGGCGGCAAGCCCCTGGGCGTCTCGTCTTTGCACTTCAAATTCGACATTAAAATTTGAAAAAACGGGCTTAAGCAGGCTGATGTCTGCCGTGATGCGAGATAGCGCGTGTTTGCCGCGTCCGCCAAACTGCCCAAGGCCGTCTTTGTTTTTGTGAAAGCCCTTAAAAATACCGCTGGTGTTGGCGTGCACGCTGGCCGAATAAAGCAGCGGAGCGATAAAAAAAACGCGCAGCTCCTGCGGCACGAGCGCATCGATCATCTGGCGCGCGGTGTCTATGTAGGCGGCGTTTTTCTTTGTGTAAAAGACGCGGTCCGTTGCCAAAATATTTGCCTCGTCTTTTGGTGCGTAAAGCTCGCAGATAAAGCCTTCCTGCAAATTTGCACCGATTTCGCGAGTTAATTTGTCGTGCCAAAAATCAAGCTCTTTTTTAAATTTCGCGTCCGCGTTTGCAAGGTAGCACTCGTTTGTGACGCGGCTATAAAGCTCCAGGTCGTTTGCGACGATGAAATTTGCGTGGGATTTAAAAAACCGCGACACGATGCCGCTACCGCTAAAAAGGTCGCAGCAGCTTAGTTTTTCTTTACCGAGCGCCTCTTTTGCGATATTTACGCCTTGTTCGATAAAGCCTAAAAGCGAGCGTTTGTTGCCTAGATAAGTTAAAATTTGCTCTTTTAAATACGCCTGATTTTCCATACTTTTCTTTATAAATTTCGCATTTTTATGGCGATTGTAGCAAAAATTTACTATAATTTCGCAATTTAGCCGCGCGCGAAATTTAAAGCGGAGCAAAAAGGATAAAATTTGAAGATTTTTAAGCATATAAACGTCGCTCACTCGCCCGACGCCGACGATATTTTTATGTATAAGGCGATTGATTTTGGCTGGGTGAGTTCAAAAAATCTAAAATTTAGCGCCACCGCGCTTGACATCCAGACGCTAAACGACGAAGCGCTAAAGGGCACCTATGAGGCCACGGCGATTAGCTTCGCGCTATATCCGCTCATCTGCGAGGAGTACGCGCTTTTACGCACGGCGGTGAGCTTTGGCGAGGGTTACGGCCCAAAGCTCGTTAAGAAAAAGGGTGCGGTTTTAAAGCGAAATTTCAAAGTCGCGCTCAGCGGCAAACACACGACAAATGCCCTGCTTTTTCGCATGGCCTACCCGCAGGCGCGCGTGATTTATAAAAATTTTCTCGACATCGAAGGCGCGGTCTTAAGCGGCGAAGTGGACGCGGGCGTGCTGATACACGAGAGTATTTTGGACTTTTCGGACGAGCTTTGCGTGGAGCGCGAGATCTGGGATATCTGGAGCGAGCTAGCGGGCGAAAATCTACCGCTACCGCTGGGAGGCATGGCGGTTCGCCGCAGCCTGCCTATAACGGACGCTATCGAGTGCGAGCGCGTGCTAATGGAGGGCGTGCGCATCGCTACCGCGCATAAGCCCTTTTTATCTCACATGCTCATGGAGCGAAATTTGATCCGCGTCGATAAAGAAAAGCTAAAAACCTACCTAAATCTATATGCGAACGATAGCTCCGTCTCGATGAACGAAACGCAGCTAAAGGCGGTAAACAGGCTCTTTGCGCTCGGTTATGAGAAGGGATTTTATCCGCTGCCTATCGATGCGAAAAACTACCTCGTGCCGATCGAGTACAACGATATAAGGTTTAGCTAATGCAATCAACGCTCATAGAACTCGGTATCGAAACCTTCAAGATCGCGCTTTATCTAAGCTTCCCGATGCTGCTCGCGGGCCTGTCGGCCGGCCTTATCATCAGTATATTTCAGGCTACGACGCAGATAAACGAGATGACGCTAAGCTTCGTGCCAAAGATCATCCTCGTCGTCGTCGTGATTATATTTTTGATGCCGTGGATGGTCTCGATGATGGTCGATTTCACGACGCGCATGATAGAGTTTATCCCGAATTTCGTGCAATGACGCAGCTTATAGATTTTTCCAAATTTAGCTCGGTGCGAGTGGGCGGCGTGCACGAAGTAGCGGTGCTAGAAAGCATTGAAGACGCGCTAAAGCCTGAATTCGCCGGCCGCGTGATGATAGGCGGCGCGAACAACCTACTCGTCTCGCCAAACCCGCCCGCGATGATGATGTTAGGCGGAGCGTTTGATTATATAAATTTGAGCGGCAACGTGCTTAGTATCGGCGCTGAGACGAAGTCGGGCAAAATTTACAACTTCGCCAAAAAGCATAACATCGGCGGATTTGAGTTTTTGCAAAATATCCCGGGCACGCTTGGGGGCCTCATCAAAATGAACGCGGGGCTTTGCGGCGTTAGCATCAGCGACGACCTGCTCGCGGTGCGGCTGGGAAGCGGCTGGGTAGAGCGCGAGAGGATAAGCTTTAGCTACCGCAAAAGCGGGATAGATGAGCCGATTTTGGGCGCCGAGTTTAAAATTTCGCGCGAATTTGACGCAGCGCTCGCCGCCGATTTTGCCGCCAAGCGCGCAAATCAACCAAAGGGCGCTAGCTTTGGCAGTTGTTTTATAAATCCGCCAGGCGACTACGCGGGCAGACTGATCGAAGCGGTGGGGCTAAAGGGCTACGCGATAGGCGGGGCTAAATTTAGCGAGCAGCATGCAAATTTCATCGTAAATTTCGGCGGCGCGAGCTTTGCGGACGTGACAAGACTCATAAATTTAGCCCGCGAGCGCGTTTTGGAAAAATTCGGTATAGAGCTAAAAACCGAAGTCGTGATACTCTAGACCTAGACTTACTAAAATAACACAAAAAATATCATTTAACTAAAAACTGTTTTTGATTAAGTTAAGTACGCCTAAATTTTGCTTCATTTAAGCCCGCAAAATGTCTATTCTTAAGTAAATATTTCTATTTATTTTTATAAAATAAAAAAATATTTTAAAACAAAGGATAAACAGTGACTTTTGGCGAATCCATAAAAAGTTGCCTTAACGGCTACGTAAAGTTTGACGGCAGAGCGCCTAGGTCGGAGTACTGGTGGTTTTTAGTCTTTATTTTTATAGTAAACGTAGTTGCGGTTTGCATAGACTTAAGTGCATCAAACATATACGAAAAATCAGAGCTTGTTTCTACGCTTGCGGGTTTAGCCCTTTTCTTACCCAAACTTGCAGTCTGCGTCAGAAGGCTTCACGATCTAAACAAAAGCGGCTGGTGGGTGCTGCTCTTTTTTATTCCGATCATCGGCCTGATCGTTTTAATCGTATGGTTTGCTACGCGCGGCACGGTAGGCGCAAATAACTTCGGCGAGGACCCGTTAGCGGCAGCTTATAGAGGCTGAAAATATCCGAAAAAGGCGGCGTAAAGAAAAGACGAGTTATTTTATTTACGCGGGCGGCGTCTAGTTTTTGCAGTTTATAAACGTTTACGCCAAGGCTTAGCGCCGCTATGACATTTTACGCACGCAAAGCAAATACAAAATGAAAAATCTTTTTATAAGCAACGAGCTGCGCGATATTTCGGTATGTGGCGAGAACCTCGGCGGAGCGATTTTTGACGGTTTGTCGGTTAGGGATGCGAAATTTATTCGGTGTGATTTTTCAAATGCGAGAATAGGCCTACGAAAAAACGTTAGTTTTAAAAATACCGTTTTTCAAAAGGTAGATTTCCGTAGCGTCGGACAAGTAAATGCGGTTTACGATAATTGCAAATTTATCGGTTGCGATTTTCGCGGAACGAGACTAGACGACTTATCGACGAAATATTTCTCGTGTTTATTTGATAAATGCAAAATAACCGACCAAAAATTTCTAGTAAATAATTTTCAAAAAAATACGATTATCGGGAAAATATCCGAAGTCCAATTTATCGGCGACAACCAAAGATTAGGCAAGCTTGACGAGTTAAATTTAAACCTATCCGCCTGCAAAATCTCGTTTTTTAAATTTATAAATTGCGATATATCAAACATTGTTCCGCCCGACTTTTCTAACTATATATTTATAAAAAATTTAAAAACAAAAATCCAAAAAGCAAACGAAAAACTAGAGTTAGACGATTTGTCCGCGGTAAACAAAAAAACGATGGAAAGAAAGTTGAGGCATTTAGGCGGGCTGGATGCGTATTTGTTTAACGTAGAGGATGAAATTTACATCAACGGTTTAGAATTTACGGAAAAATTCTTTTTTTATTTAGACGTAGATACGGCTTGTTTGCTAAAATAAATTTAAAGGCGTTTAACGATGAAATTTATTAGCGTAGATATAGATTTTTTAGATATTTATTCTAAAAATTTAGACGAGGAATACAAAAATTTTCACCTAAAAATGGCGGAAATTTTCGGTTTTCCGACCTTTTACGGCAAAAATATCGCCGCTTTGATAGATTGCTTATCGGATTTAAGAACATTTGGGGACGAAGAGCCCATAACTCGCTACTCTTTGGGCGATGACGAATGCCTTTTATTAAACGTTAGAAATTTATCTAAAGCCTCAGACGATTTAAGGCGCAAATTTTTATTAGCCCTAGAAGCCGTAAATACGCGCTTATCGGCTGATAAGACGCCTACGATATTAGTAAATTTAACGTGCAAAGGATAGACTTGCTGCAAGAAATAAGAACCAGCTGCGAACCGGCGGTAATCGGCGTTAGAAACGGCCTATATCAGACGGAGTTTATAGACGCCAAATCCTTTCCCTCCAAAGACGTCAAAGAAAAATTTGCGGACGTTTTTACAAGTCCGCTAAATTTATCCGCATTTAAAGACGAAAGCATTAAAGCGTTTGCGCTAAACCGAGCGAAACAAACTGATATCGTTTCTTGCGACTCGGGTATTTTTGATTTGGATTTTTTGATTTCGCAAAAGGCAGCAGACGTCATCAAATCCTTTAAGGTTAATCTGATAAAAGTACCCGTCGAAATTGACGGCTGGAGCGGTAAATATTTCGCGGTTAGTTTTCCCAAATACGGCGTTAATATCGTAAATTTTCCCAAGTCTATTTTCGTATATCAAGATTACGATAACGAGCAAGGAAAATTTATCGATATCGTAAAAAGCATTAACGCCCCAGACGAATATGGCGAATTAATGGCGGAAATTGCCCCTATAAAAATATCGCTATCGCAAAAGGTAGAAGACAAGGCGTTTCATAATAAACGGCATGGGACTGTTTTTCTCTCGCGCTATTTTGGACGCGTTTTTATCGGAGCAAATAAGCGGATTTAGCTTGCATGACGCTTTCGTTTTAGATTAAATTTACAGGCTTTTCGGAGTTTGGCGACCGCGCGGCTTTTGGCGTAAATTTACCTTTGTTTAAATCAGGCTTTGAATTTTCGCCGCCCGCAGCCGAATTTCGCTCGCTTGTCTGGTTTTGCGTTTGCTAGGCGGTTAAATTTAGGGCGTTAGGCTTGCTCGTCTTCGCGCATTTGCCAAATAAACGTATCGGCAAGACTTCATTGCGCTTTGTGCTTTTTAGCGGAGCGCTCAAAACTCGGGCGCGCATTCGTTGCTTGTTTGAGCGCTTTTATCCGAATTTGCAGTCGCGTCTTAACGCGGAGTTTAAACCGCAAGCAGCCTTTGTGCTTAGCGTTTCGTTTGCGAGGCGGCGTTTTGCCTTGGCTTACTCATCAGGCCGTTTGCAAACTTGCGTCTAGTCGCCAGTAAGGTATTTTGCCGTAAATTTAGTCCAAATAACGCATCGCTAAGGCCGCTAAAACGAGCGCCAAACTAAGCGCGGCAGTTAGTTTATATAGTCGCAAAGCTCCCGCGCAGCGACTTTTCATATCACGGATTTTAGGCGGCTTGCTAGCTAAATTTAGCTCCGCAAGCGCCGCGTCAAATTTACCGCTATCAAGCCTCCCCTCCGAAAAATCTCTAAAAATCAGCGCGTCAAAATGCAGCCTAACGTGCAGATAAAATAGCCCCGCAAAAACCGTCAAAAAGCCCACAATCACGGCAAAATGCGTAAAAATCGTAAGGCAGACGGCAAGCTGAAGCAAATTTAACAAGAAAAACAGCCTATGCGTCGCCAAAAACCTAGCCGTAACCAGCGCCAAGCCTCTGTCGTCCGTAATTTGGCGGCATTCGCGCTCCCCGTCTTGCACCGATTTTTCGTTTTGCTTTGCATTCGTCATTTTCTCTCCTCATTTTGGGCGTTTGGTTAAATTTCCGTTTGTTTTCGCCGAGAATTTTGCAATGCCGCTTGTTTCTAGCCTTCAGATTTTTTAAATTTGATCCCTCAAGCCGGACTTGATCAAATTTGGCCTGCGCCTATTTCGCGCTTAAATTTGCCGCTTCTTTACTCCGCTTTCAAATTTCGCGGGCTTCTGCGGCTAGCCGCGCTATCCGCTC
Source organism: uncultured Campylobacter sp. (assembly GCF_963526985.1). Taxonomy (NCBI): domain Bacteria; kingdom Pseudomonadati; phylum Campylobacterota; class Epsilonproteobacteria; order Campylobacterales; family Campylobacteraceae; genus Campylobacter; species uncultured Campylobacter sp. The sequence goes on along the minus strand of NZ_CAURPW010000009.1, from coordinate 7,005 downwards.
ACGCAGCGAGCTAGCGACTGCAATCTTTTCTCGGCGCGATTTTAGCAAATTTAGCGCCTCGTCAAAGCCCAGCCCCGCATAAATCACCAACCAAGCAAGCAACACCGACGCACTCCTGCCGTAGCCAAGCGCGCAGCAGACCAGCACTTTTTTGCCGTTTTGCTCGGCGGCTCGTTCGCTCGTGCCCGTTAGAATTTGTCCCGCCTTGGCGATCTTGCCTTCGTTTGCCGAGCCGCGCGTTTGCAAATTTACCCGCGAGCCCGCTTGCCCGTGAAATTTAAAACCTCGCCTGTGCATACAGCTCGCTTCGGCGCTAAAATTTGATCCTAGCTCCGTCGCCCTTTGTGGTAAATTTTTGCCGCCGCAAAGAGCCCTTTTTACGAGCCGCTCGAGCTCGTCCGCGCCGCGTTTTAGCTCGTCCGCGCCGGGCGTTATCATATCTAGCATAGGCAGGCTCGCATAAATTTGCGCGCCGTCTGGGCGCTCAAACTCGGCCGCGCAGTCTAGCACCGCGTCAAATTTGCCCGCCTGCTTAACCGAGCCTAGATACAGCCCGGGCAAAATCTCGTCTGAAAGACGGCGACCGTGCAGCCAAAAAATCGCATTTAACCGCGCGACGCAAAGATAAGGAAAAAGTAAAGCTTTAGCCGCGGCAGCGTGACAGCCTCGCTCATTTTTAGCAAAAACACCCGCGCCCAAAAACGCGTAACCGCAAGCAACCAGCGCGAAACTAAGGCTCGCCCACGATAGCCACAGCATCCACGCGCCCCAAATTTTAGCTCCCAAAATCGCCGCAAAAAGCGTCAAAAACGCAAGCCCCAGATATAGCGCCGCCCATTTGTAGTGCGCGGCCTCCCTAGCTATGGCAAAACTAAGCGGTGCGCCCTCTAGCGGGCGAATCAGTAGCACCAAGCAGCCCGCGGCCAGCCCCGTCGGAATGTCGATAAAATGGTGCTGATACGTGGTCAGCACGCTAAGGCCGATGAGCGCAAACCACGCCGCAAGCGTCGCTTTAAGCCAAACCGCACGCGCCTTGCGAAAGTAAAAAGCGCCCACGACGACGCAAAGTATGATGTGCAGCGACGGAGCTTGATTAAACGGGAGATCAAAGGCGGCCAGGCTTGAGAACAAAAAGCCGCTAAGGCCCGAAACCGCGGGCTTCTCCCACGACATTTGCAAAGGAAAAGCGATGAAAAACAGCGTCGCGATCATCTGCGCGGCCAGCAGCTGCGTAACGTAGCGCGCGAGCTCCCCGGCGTCACGGCAGAGGAAAAATCCAAGCGCGTAGAGTAAATTTAGCGACCAATACGGCACGATGCTCCACGCCCAAAACGGCAGCGCGCGCTCCCACGCGAAATAAATCTCGGGCACGTTTGCGCGAGCGCTCGCGAGAGCGTTCGTGGCACCGTAGCTGGCGTAAAATATCGCCGCAACGACGACTAGCGCGGCCAGCTGCGATAAAAACGGTTTTGTTTTCATTTTTGCCTTTTTTGCTAATTCTATCAAATTTTAGCGGATTTGCGCTTTTACGGCTTAATCGGTCCGAGATCGCTCGCTTGACGCAAATTTGTAAATTTTACTCGCCGAGACCCGTATCTTGACGGTGCTAAATTTGATTTGGCTAAATTTAGCGTTGCGCATTAAATTTAATCTTTCTTGTTAAGGGGGTGGGGGCTTGAATTGCGCTCTGTATTGCAGTTGCGAGCAAAACTAGCAAAATAGCTCTCTTTGGTATTCACTTTTCTTTTTACTTTGGGAGAGGAAGGGGATTCTACTTACGAAGCGTCGCCCCTTCCTCTCCCAAGCCCTCTCCAACCCCACTGCACGTTAGGGGTGGCGACACTGCTTTGCTGACGCAAAGCGTCGCAGGTTTAAATTTGCATTTTCAAGGTGCGGGTTTTGGCGGCTCAAATTTGTAAATTTGACTTCAAATTTGAACGTAAAACGATAAGGCGAAGTATTTTTGTTCTAGACGAGGCGCTTTTCAAATTTGGCGACGGGAGTTACCATATAGGTAATGACCGAGCCAAATTTAAAAGCAACGAAGTATAGGGCAAAAAGACAAGCCGCTTTTAAATTTTAACGGCCAAACTCGCGCTAAATATCCCATCCCCATCTATCCACTCTTTTACTTTTTTAAATCCCGCATTTGCCACGAGCTGATCCATCTCGGCCTGGCTGCGGCGGCGCATGATCCACGCAGCGCCCTGCCTGTGGCTGGATAGAGCGCGCGCGATCATCTCAAGCTGCGGGTGCCACGGCTGATTGGTATAGATGAGGTAGCCGCCGCTTTTTACGCTGCTTGAAAAGCCTTGCAGCGCGGTACGCACGACCGAGTTATCCGGGAAGAGCTCAAACAGCCCCGACACGACGCCAAGCGTATATGCGTCCTGCAGGCCTTCGTAGCTAGCGGCGTCAAAGGCGTTTGCCTGGGTAAAGCTCGCGACGTCCTGTAGCCCGCGCTCTTTTATCATTTCGTTGCCGGCTTTTACGTTTATGTCGCTGTAGTCGCGTAGCGTTATACGCTCAAATTTATGCCCCTGCGCGGCGTCTAGTATGTATCTGCCGCGACCCGAGGCGATGTCTAGCAGTCGTAGCGGCTCGCCTCGCTCCTGCAGCTTTGCTACGGCTTGATCGATAGCTAGCTTGATATTTCGCTTGCGCTCTCTGATACCGCGCCAGCCGATGGCGTTTAGGTAAATTTCGTCGATAAATTTAAAAAATTTATTCGCCCCTTGCGGCTCGTTTCGGTAGACGTAGTCAAGCGTACTGCCGCTATCGTAGCCGGTATTTTCGCCGATCTTTAGCCCGCCGACCCACGGCGAAACCGCCTGCATAAATATCCGCTGAAATTTAAACCGCAAATTTTTCGGGCTAAATCTCGGTAGCGGCGTAGCTAGCCTATCGGCCTCCTCGCGGCTAAAGCCGTATTCGTCCGCGTGCGTGCAGTCCACCTCGCTAAAAGGCGCGCTAAAGCGCTCGCCGACAAACTCGCGCACGATCTCAAACGCCCTCTCCCGCTCGCTCTCGCCCAGCGTATCGTGGTAAAATCCCTCTAAAATCTCGCGCCTTTTTACCCGCGCGCCAAGAGCGTTATAAAACTCGTGCTGCGGAGCGTGCTCCACGACCCAATCATCGCCAGAGATCAGAAGTAGCGTAGGCGTCGTGATAGCCGCAGCATCCGAAACCACGCGCTGTGCCGCTTCGTAAAGCCCCAGCAGTATGCGCACCGAGATCGCGCGAGTGATGAGCGAGTCGGCGTCGTAGCTGGCCTGGCGCTGTTTGTCGTGCGTGAGATAGTGGGCCTTGACGTAGCTGTTTACGAAAAAATTTCCGCGCGCATTGTAAAGCGCCTTTAGCCCGGCTCTAGCAAACGGTACGTAAAGCTTCACGCTAAAGGCCGGACTTGCCAGCACCGCGCAGCGAACGCGCACAGCGTAGTCGTGCAGCCACGCCGAGACCAGCACCGCACCCACGCTCTGGGCTATCACGGCTAGATTTTGTGTCTCAAAGCCAAATCTCTGCTCGATATGCGCTACAAACTCGTCTACGTCGGCAATGAGGCGGCCGATACTCGGCGCGTCGCCCCGCTCGCCCTCGCTCCTGCCGTGTCCGCGCTGATCCCACGCAAAATAGCTAAAACTCTCATCCGCCAAGCCGTCCGCCACGTGCGTCGTCCTGCCCGAGTGCTCGTGCCCGCGGTGAAATATCACTACGGCTTTGGCGTTTGGCGCGGCTTTAAATTTGAGATTTTGTTCGGCGTTTTCGCCAGGCGTCTTGCTCAAATTTGACGCGCCGCATTTGCTGGTTTCGTTTAAATTTGAGTCCGAGTTTTCGCCGCCGTTTTGTAAATTTTGCTCGTCCGATTTACCTTCGCCGCCAAAACCCGGCTCCGCATTTTCATCCGCGCCGCCTGCTTGCTCGATAGTCAAATTTGACGTTTCGCTTGCGGCTCCGGCGCTCAAATTTGACCCGTCAAATTTACCGGCGTCGCTCAAATTTACTTCATTTGCGCCCGGGTTTTCGCACGCTACGTCCGCAGCCAGGCGGTATCTGTAAAATATCCTCGCTCCGTCGCTCGTTATAAAATAGCTCTCTTTAAACTCCATTTTTCGCCTTTCTTGCTTAAATTTATCGATTTTTACGCTTATTTTATCCTAAAATGCCCCGTTATCTCGTACTCGTTTAGCACGTCCTCCTCCTGCGCGCCAAGGCCGATGTTATGGATCACGAGCGGGGTTTTGTTAGCGGCAAATTTATCCGAAACTATACCGATATGCGGCCTGCCGTTATCCAGCCGCCACGTCACGATATCGCCCGCCTTAAACTCGCCCTTCGCCTCATAATCCTTGCGTTTTAAATAGGTTGCGATGTTTGGCACGCGGCGATGATCGATATTTTTGTCGGTCTTTTTCGCGCCCCAGTTTTTTGGATAGGAGCTAAAATTCGCGCTCATATCCTCGTGGATGAGCCGCTGCAGATCGATATCCTGCCCACGCAGTGCCCTAACTACGACGTCGGTGCAAACGCCTCTTATCATATCAACGTCGCCCATCGGATAGGCTAGCCTAGAGTACGAAGGATCGTAAAACAGCGTCTGCCCAATCTGCGCCCTAGCGTCTTGCACGAGCTTCCCAGCCGAAAATGCAAAGGCAAAATTTGCCGCGAGTGCTAAAAGTAAAATTTTGCTAGCGATTTTCATCAAAACCTCACGCGTAAAAATATCTAACTATGTGAAAAAATATCGGCGCAGCAAAGCACAGCGAATCCATACGGTCAAGCATCCCGCCATGCCCGCTGATCATATATCCCCAGTCTTTGACGCCCAGATCGCGCTTGATAGCAGACATAACAAGCCCTCCCAAAAAGCCCATCATGCAAACGGCAAGCCCGATGAAAAACGCCCCTACCGCACCAAAAGGCGTGAGATGATGCAGGCACGCAGCCAGCACGCTAGCGCTAAGAACCCCGCCTGCAAAGCCGACCACCGTCTTAGACGGACTGATGCTAGGCGCGATCTTACGCTTACCAAAAAGCTTGCCCCAGATGTACTGCAGCACGTCGCTAGCCTGCACGACCAGGATCAAAAACAACATCAGCTCCATGCCACTGCCTTGCTTAAGACCCAGCAAAAGAAGCGCCGGGATGTGCGAGATACAAAAGACGCAGATCATCAGCGCCCACTGGATCTTCGTCGAGCGCTCTAAAAAATATGCCGCATCGCCGCAAATAGCCGCCAAAATCGGCAAAAACAAAAATCCGTAAACCGGGATAAATATCATCGCCATCGCGTACCAGTCGGCATAGATAAAGATATACTGCACGGGTAAAATCACGTAAAAGCACGCCACGAGCGCGATGTGATCGCCTCTGCGAATGTAGATGAGCGACAAAAACTCGCGCAATGCGGCAAAAGATACGAGCAAAAACAAAAATATCACGGCGTTTTTGCCAAGATAAGTAAACGCAAAAATCACCAAAATCATCGCCCACCAGGCGTTTATGCGCGAGGTCAAATTTGAGACGGTTTTGTTCTCGGCGCCGAATTTCGCCTTTAGGATAAAAGCCACGGCGCTAGAGACGACAAGTACCGCGATGAGTCCTAAAAATAGATTTAAGATATGATTTTGCGGGTTCATTTTAGGGCCTTTTGGTTAAATTTGAAGCTAAATTTGACGCCTGCTTCGGAGCTCTCTGAGTGAGTCAAATTTGCGCGCGTTTGGTTTGCCGTGCGGACGGTTAAATTTGTTAGCGAAAAAAGTTCGCGCTTTGGGCTCGCGCTTGGGTCAAATTTGATTTGCGCAGAGGCGAGCGTTTTGGCCCGGGTTTTGTTTTTAAATTTGACGCTTTTAGCCGCCGCCCTAAAAGGCTCGCCGTTAAATTTACCGTAAAAATCGTTCGCAAATTTACCTCGCTCGTTTGACCGCTTTATCTCGCGCTCAAATTCTTTGCGATGAGCGCTAAAAATTTTATCTCCAAGTTCCAAGCTGACGCAAAAAATATCGGCCGAATTTTCTCGCGCGCTTGACGGATTTACGGGGCTTAAATTTACAGCTCTCGCCAAAGCTGCCGCGCTAGGCTTTCGTTCTATCATTTTGCGTATCGCTCATCGCTAGAAGCGCATCCTGCGCCTTTTGTAAAAACTCGCCTTTGCTCTCGCCACCGTAAAATATCTCCTTGCCCACTATCAGCTCGCAAAGCAGCGGAATAGGCACGAAAAAGCCCTTAGGCAGGACGTTTCGCGCGTTTTTGATCCATACGGGCACGAACGAGACGGCGGGACACTGCTGCGCCAGACGGAAAATCCCGCTTTTAAACGGCTGTAGCGCTAGATCGTCGTCCGTCTTGCGCGTGCCTTCGGGAAAGATGATGAGAGAATGCGTCTGCAGCGCCTCGCTCATCTGCGTTAGCGCCTCTAGCGGATCTTTATGACGGCTGATTAGTACCATGTTAAACACGTTTTTAGCAAGAAACCTACGTACCGGCCCGCTCCCCCAGTACTCCGCCGCCGCGACGGGGCGCACGCGCTTTCTCACGCGATACGGCAGCGAGACGAAAATCAGCAAAAAATCGCCGTGGCTAGCGTGGTTCGCGTAGTAAATTTTAGTACCCTCGCCGATATTTAAAAGCTCCTGCGGCGGCCGTACGCCCGTGATAAATATCGTGATACGGCAAAGGATAAAATCAAGCGCTGCAGCTAAAAACTCTTTCATCTTTCGTCCTTTTTGTTAAATTTGCCCTGTTTGCGCGTCAAATTTGGCGAGTGGCGCCGATTTTAGTCCTACGCTCGTCAGTCGCTACTTTGGCTCCATTTGCCTTATGCGCCGCCCGCAAAGCCTCTAGCTAAAATAAATGATCTTGAAATTATATCAAATTTAATTGCGGCAACAAACTATGCTAAATTCGGCATCCTTGCGGTAGGATTATTTTGGATTTATATCGTTTACCCCCTACTCCCCCAACCCCATCCTCACGCGGTTTACGCAAGTAACCGCTAGTAAAAAC
>NZ_CAURPW010000008.1 GCF_963526985.1 uncultured Campylobacter sp. | reverse complement strand
TGGTGGCCCCGAATGGACTCGAACCATCGACCACTACCATGTCAAGGTAGTGCTCTACCAACTGAGCTACGGGACCGAACTGCGAATAAATTAAAAATGCGAATTTATCTAAAATTACATTGAAGTTTGCTTAAATTTTAGATTTATTTGAGGTTTTGAAATGAAATTCGATTAAAAAATCCCTTTTAAAATTTAAGGTAAATAGATATAAGTTACATAAAAATTATATTTTAAATAAAAATAATCAAAAAAATTAAAATAATTTTCGTAAGAAAATCAGGAAAAATCATAAAATGTTTCAAATTTTCCCTAAATTTAGGGATTTATAAAATAGAACAAATTTTTAATAAAACTCATAGTAAACTCACGATATTATAACTATAATGTTATTACGATATTTCATCCAAAGGAGGACGTATGCAAGAGCAAATGTCAAGACGCGATTTGTTAAAGCTAGGTATGGCGGGTGCGGGCGCGCTCGCGCTAGGTGCGGTAAATGCGCAAGCAAGCGCGTTAAACGCAAAAGACGTCAAATTTGACGAAGAGTGGGACGTGATCATCATCGGCTCAGGCTTTGCGGGACTTGCGGCGGGCTTAAAAGCGGCGCAAAAAGGCAGCAAGGTACTAATCCTGGAAAAAATGGGTCGCATCGGCGGTAACTCCGTAATCAACGGCGGCGGTATGGCGGTCGCAAACAACCCGGTGCAAGCAAAAACTAACATCAAAGACAGCAAAGAGCTGTTTATCGCAGACTGTCTAAAAGCCGGTCTTGGCATAAACCACACCGAGCTTTTGGAGACATTAGCCGGTCGCGGCTTAGACGCGTTTAAATTCCTCGTAGATAACGGCGTGCAATTTAAGATGGATCACTGCGCGCACTTTGGCGGACACAGCGTCGCGCGCTCGATGCTAACGACGAATGATAGCGGCTCGGGCTACATCCAGCCGATGCTTGAAAAATTCGAAGCGCTAAAAGACAAAGGCTGCGAGCTTCGACGCCGCGCGAAATTTGATGATTTCGTACTAGACGACAGCGGCCGAGTCGTGGGCGTAACGATCAGAGAAGAGTATAGGTTCGACGACAAGCTTTACAGCGACGATCTTGAAAATACAAGCGGCACGAAAAAGACGCTAAAAGCAAACAAAGGCGTCGTTTTGGCGGCCGGCGGATTTTGCCGCGATAAAATTTTCCGCAAGCTGCAAGACCCGCGCATCCCCGACGACGTCGATAGCACGAACCACCCGGGAGCGACCGCGGGCGCGCTGCTAAAAGCATTTGAGATCGGCGCGTATCCGGTGCAAGTAGACTGGATCCAGTTTGGTCCGTGGGCGAGCCCGGACGAAAAGGGCTTTGGCACCGCTCCGATTTTGACGCAGCAAGGCACGTTTAAATACGGTATCGCCGTGGACGTTCGCACGGGCAAGCGCTTTATGAACGAGCTTGCAGACCGCAAGACTCGCGCGGACGCGGAATTTAAAATTTTACGCGAGGATCCAAAAGCCTATCCGATAACCTTTGCAGACACCAAAACGGCGTTTAAAGACCTAAGCGAAGAGGTCGTGCAAAAGGGCATGGCTAGCGGCAAGCTAGTAGGCGAATGCGCGAGCCTAGATGAGATCGCTAGCAAATACGGCGTGCCTGCGGACGCGCTAAAAGAAACCGTCAAGAAATATAACGAAGGCGTAAAGGCTAAAAAAGACGAATTCGGCAAACAAGAAAGCGCGCTAAGCGAGATCAACGAAGCGGGACCGTTCTACGTCATCCGCCTATCGCCGAAGCCTCACCACACCATGGGCGGACTAAAAATCAATACCAAAGCCGAGGTTATCTCAAGCAAGACGAATAAGCCGATCCCGGGTCTATACGCGGCGGGCGAGATCACGGGCGGTACGCACGGCGCGAGCAGGTTAGGTACGGTTGCGATCACCGACTGCATAGTTTTTGGAATGATAGCCGGAGAAAATCTAGTCTAAATTTGGTAAAACGAAGTTCTCGCGAGTTTATGCTTCGTTGGATCTAAATTTTATCGCTAGATGAACTAAATGTTCTATCTGTGCTCTAAAATTTAGATCCGCCTCGCCTAAAGCCCGCGATAATTCGTTTTAATTTCGTATCGCAGGCTAAATTCGGCTTGCGATATTTCATTAAATTTGACGGCAAATTTGATGTGCGGCGCGGTAGCGCCAAATTTAACCTGCACGCAGTGCAGCAACAACTCACGTGCAGTGGGGTTAGAGAGGGCTTGGGAGAGGAAGGGGCGACGCTTCGTAAGTAGAAACCCCTTCCTCTCCCAAAGAAAGAATAAAGTAAGCTGCAAAGTAAAGCTGAAATGTAATTCAAGCCCCTACCCTCTTTACAACAAAGTAAAAAACAACCGTTTGAGGTTGTTTTTTACTTAAAGAGTTAAATTTAAAAACCAAATTTGCCCCTCAAATTTAAAAGCAAAGAGGGCTTGCCTCTTTAAGCCCACATAGAAAGGAATTCGCATGAAACATAAAGCGTTTCTCGCCTTGTGCGCGTCTATGCTGCTATGCTCTTTTGCATTTAGCGCAGAAGCCCCAGGCGCAAAAATAACGTCTTTAGTCGATCTTAACGTCACCGATGAACTGCGAGCCAAACACCCGCTAAAGCCTCATCACGAAAAGCTAAGCTTCACCTGTCTTGATTGTCACGAAGGACAAGGAAACGACGCTAGTAAATTTAAATCTATCGGAGACAAAGGCTGTTTGTCCTGTCACGGCGACAAGAAAAAGATAGCTAAAAGACTAGAATACATGGATCTGCTAAAAGCAAATCCCCACAACTCGGTTCACGACGGCCCTACGCTATACTGCGACGAGTGCCACAACGAGCATAAAAAATCAACCAATATGTGCACAGAGTGCCACGAACACGAAGTTCCGCAATGGATGGGGGTAACGCCATGAAAATTTCAAAGAAAGTACTAGCGCTTATTATATTAGTAAGCGGCATTATAGGGTTTTTAGTCGTACTTCCCGTGCATTACGCCCTAGAAGAAACTAGCGGAGAGAAGTTTTGCGTAGTATGCCACGAGATGGATCCTATGGTTATAGCTTATAGTAGCGACGTTCACAGCGGCAAAGGCAAAAGCGGAGTAAGGGCTAAATGCGTAGACTGCCACATACCTCACGACAACCTAGCTAAATACGTTTTAACTAAAGCTAAAAACGGACTAATGGAGGGATACGTTCATTTCTTTAAAGATCCGGAGGCTATAGACTGGCATAAAAACAGAGAGAAAAGAGAGCACTTCGTATTTGACAACGGTTGCGTTAGCTGCCATACGAATTTGGTGGATAATAAGCTAACCTCAGCTCAAGCTCAAAAGATGCACGCTCACTATCAAAGCTTGCTAAATACGGATAAGCAACTAACCTGCGCTAGCTGTCACGCCGAGGTAGGCCACAGCGGGCTAAACAACATGCTAAACTACTGGAAGCCTGAATACAAAATCTACGAAAAGAAAGCCGCAGTCAAAAAAGAAGAGATAAAGAAGGCATATTTTGGGGAGGATTATGTAGCGCCGAAAGTAGAAAATAAAGAAGGCAATGCCACCGAAAAGTAGGCTAAAATGAAGAAAATTTTGCTCGTTAGCGACGACGCTCAGATGCAGCTAAACCTCAACGCCGCGCTTTACCGCTTTAACATCCGCATAGTTCGCTTTGAAAATTTAAGCGAGCTAAAAGAGGATTATTATAGCGGCAACCGCTACATCTTTTACGTCATCGACGTAAAGACGAAGGATCTGGCAAATTTCGACTCGGTCAAATTTCTGCGAGATAACGGGAGTCTAACTCCCGTTATGATCCTTATAGATAAGGCCATTCCCGCGCTTTATAAGAAAATTTACTACGCCAAATACGACGACTTTATGGTTAAGCCGTTTTTGTCCGAGGAGTTTTTGTTTAGGGTGTTTAGAAACTGCCGAATTTTGCTCGGAAGCAAATTTGAGCTAAAAAACGGCGCCGTCTACGACAAAAACAGCCTCACTCTACACATAAACGGCACAAATATAATGCTCGGCAAAAAAGAGGGATTGTTTTTAGAAATTTTAGCTAAAAATGCCCCGCACGTAGTAACGATCCAAGAGCTTGAGTGGAGTATCTATAAGGACGAAGAGGTCTCGTCCGATCGCCTGCGCTCGCTCGTGCGTCAGCTACGCGCGAAGCTGCCTTTTGAGCTAATCAAAACCGTGCGCAGTATCGGATATAGCATAGACGGGTAAATGTGCCCGTCTTTTGCGCTAAATTTAGCCCGCTAAATTTGCAGCGTCGCGTAAAATAAAAGCGCGGATTTCTCCTTTTTGAGTTATAATTGCGATAGATTATCATAAAGGAGAAGTTATGCAAGCAAAAAAGATCAAATTTAACGACGCGATTTCAGAGACGCTGTTTATAAATTTGTATTTCCGCGCGCTGGATAACGACGAGCCCGACCCGATCCTAGGCGATCCCTTTTCGCGCCCGGTTATGCAGCGCATAGACTATGATTTCGCTAAATTTAAAGGCGGCAAATTTAGCAAAACCGGCACCGTGATTAGAGCGCGGTTTTTTGATGACGAGATTTTAGATTTCGCGCATAAAAACGCGGGCGAAAAGCTAGTCGTAGTCCAGGTTGGAGCGGGGCTTGATACGCGCCCGCTAAGGCTTGAAAAGCGGCTGCCTGACGCCTTGTTTTACGACGCGGATTTCTCCTTTTTGAGTTATAATTGCGATAGATTATCATAAAGGAAAGGCCATGCAAGCAAAAAAGGTCAAATTTAACGACGCGATTTCAGAGACGCTGTTTATAAATTTATATTTTCGCGCGCTGGATAACGACGAGCCCGACCCGATCCTAGGCGATCCTTTTTCGCGCCCTGTTATGCAGCGCATAGATTATGATTTCGCTAAATTTAAAGGCGGCAAATTTAGCAAAACCGGCACCGTGATTAGAGCGCGGTTTTTCGACGACGAGATTTTAGATTTCGCTCGCAAAAACGCGGGCGAAAAGCTAGTCGTAGTCCAAGTCGGAGCTGGGCTTGATACGCGTCCGCTAAGGCTTGAAAAGCAGCTGCCTGACGCCTTGTTTTACGACCTTGATTTACCGGACGTCATAGATTTGCGCGACGAGCTAGTGCCAAAATCCACGCTAAATTTTAGCCTAAAAGCCTCGATGTTTGAGACCGCGTGGATGGACGAGCTGCGCGCGCGGCACGAGGGAGCGAAGTTTATCTTCGTGCTAGAAGGCGTGGCGATGTATTTTAGCGAGCCCGAAATTTCGGCGTTTATGCGAAATTTAGCGCAGAGATTTAGCGGCGTAGTTATGCTTGATTTGCTCAGTCGTTTCGCTGCTAGCATAGAGCCTAAAAGGCACGACGTACTGCGCTATATCGCAAATCCGCCTAAATTTAAACTCGGCATCGACGACGAGAGGTCGCTTGAAGCGTGGGACGAGCGCATTAAGCTTCTAAAAACGGGCGTGATGATGGATATAAGGCCTGAGAAATGGTGCCTCGCAGCGAAAATTTTCCGCATTTTTAGCAAGATCAAAAACTCGTGCAAGATGTGCGTCTACGGGCTAAATTTAAGCTAAATTTTGCGCTCGGCGGTCAAATTTGCCGCGAGTTTGAATCTTAGAGCGGGCTAGGCGTTTATGCGGGTTTTGCGGAGTAAATTTCAGCTTGTCTGCCGCGCTCGCATCGGCATTTTAGATATTTACGGCACGGCTTAAAGGGCGCGAAAGAACGCGGCGTGGCTTAAATTTCGCCCGAGTTTTAAACTGCGCCCGCTAGTTTGCAAGCGCTCGAAATTTGCCGCAAACGAAACGCCATGCTAAATTCGCGCGGGTTTTATTAGGCGTTTGATTTATGCGGTAACCGCCCGCAAGGTCGCGCCGCCTGATTAAATTTACCTAGATTTCGCGCCGCCACCGCATTTTAAAGCTAAAATTTAAAATAAGCCGTTTTGGGTATAATTTTTAAAAATTTCGGAGCGGTAAAATGGAAAGAAAAGAGCTTCTAGGCGGCGTAAAACGCATCGTCGTAAAGGTCGGCACCTCGACGCTGGCAAACGCGGACGGCTCGCTAAACGAGGATAAGATCAAACAAATCGTAGCAAATTTAAGCGAACTAAACGAAAACGCCGAAGTGGTCTTTGTTACCTCGGGTGCCGTGGGGGCCGGCATGGGACAGATGAAGCTCGCGCACAAGCCAAAATCCATCGTCGAAAAACAAGCGCTCGCGGCCATCGGGCAGGTTTCGCTCATCCATCTTTATCAAATTTTATTTTGGGCGCACGGCAAAAAGGTCGCGCAGCTACTGCTAACTAAGGACGATTTTAGCGATCGCCGTCGCTACCTAAATATGCGTAGCGTCCTGCGCTCCTTGCTTGCCAAAAAAATCATACCCGTCATCAACGAAAACGACCCCGTCGTGGGCGAGGGCATAAAGGGCGTGAAAGTCGGCGACAACGACACGCTAAGCGCGCTCGTGGCGGGACTAATCGAGGCTGATTTGCTCGTGATTTTGACCGATATCGACGGGCTATACGATAAAAATCCAAGCGTTTTTGCGGACGCTAAATTTATAAATTTGGTCGAAAATTTAGATGATAGCATTAGAGCGGCTGCGGGCGCGGAGGGCAGCAAATTTGGCACCGGCGGCATGCGCACCAAAATCACCGCAGCCGAAATGGCGACCAAAAACGGCACTCACCTCATCATCGCAAACGGCGCGGATCCGCGAAACATCGTGCGAGCAGCGCAGGGCTGCGAGGTCGGGACGCTCTTTTTGGCGGGTAAAAATAGGATAAATTCGCGTAAATACTGGCTCGCCTATTCGGCCGCAGACAAAGGCTCGGTCGCTATCGACGAGGGTGCGGCAAAGGCGCTAAAAGAGGGCAAAAGCCTGCTAGCAGTCGGCATCCGCGAGGTCGCGGGCGAGTTTGAGCGAGGCGAAACGCTCGCTATCAAAGACGCAAGCGGCAGGGCGCTAGCTCGCGGCATCACAAACTACTCCTCGGCCGAGCTAGCCCTCATAAAAGGGCGCAAGAGCGAGGAAATCGAGGCGGTTCTTGGCTATAAATACGAGGACGAGGCGCTGCATATCGACAACATCGCGCTGATTTAGGTTAAATTTGACGGTTTGTCTGCGGCTAAATTTAGTCGTCATCGCGTCAAATTTGCGCTAAAATTTAGAGTAAATTTTCTGCACGGCGGGTGAAATTTAAGCGGATGCGGCGGTTAACCAGGTTAAATTTAAGCTTTGCGCCCTATAAAACGAACGCGCCGTAAAATCGCGGGGCCTAGTTTTACGCTAAATTTAGCCGAGGCGCTAATAAAAAAGGAGCATATATGGGTCAAATTTTAAACGAAACTTTGGATGAAATTTACGCCGTTTTGGGAGGCGAAATTGAAAATTTAAGCGTGCAGCGCGTGGTCGTCGGGCTATTTTTTACCGGCGTGAAGCTAAGTAACGGCGTTTGCGGCGTGAGCTACACCCCGCTAAAAGCCATCCCGCAGGCCGTTTGCTGCCCCTCTCAAGCCGCTTCTATGCCAAATGCGGGCAATATCTGCGGCAAAAACGTCCGAACTCTTTTGCGGGATTTAAACAGCGACGGCGCGATTAAAAAAACCATCGCGGTAGCGGCTTTAAACGCGCTTTCGCAGACTTGTTTCGAGCAAAACCCCGGCGCGCACGCGGTTAAATTTGACGCCGATCCATTTGACGAGCTTGACGTCCGCGAGGGTTCGCTTAGCGTCATCGTGGGCGCGCTCGTGCCTTATATCAAATTTATGATGAAAAACGGTAGGGATTTTCGCATTTTAGAGCTTGATAAAAGCGTGCTAAAACCGCAAGAGGCGGAGTATTTCGTCCCGCAAGAAAGAGCGGCTGAGGCGATTAGGGCGGCCGATAATCTCATAATCACGGGCGTTACGCTACTAAACGACACGCTAGAAGATATCCTAGCGCTAAAAAAAGAGGGCGCCAAGGCCGTAGTCGTGGGGCCTACCGTTTCGATGTCGCCCGCGCCGCTGTTTGCTAGGGGCGTTAGCTACGCGGGAGGCGTATATACGCAGCGCGCGGACGAGCTTTTAGACGTCATCGCGCAGGCTGGCTCGGGCTATCATTTTTTAGGCAAATACGCCCGTAAATTTACGATGAGCGCGGACGGATTTGCGGCTAAATTTAAAAATTTTAGCCGCGCGGAGGGCGAAAAAATCACGTGGATTAAAAAGGCGTGATTTGCTAATTTTCGGGCTTTGCTCTAAATAGAGCGTAAATTTATATCCTGCGGCCAAAAACGCTGCAATAAATCAGAAAGGAAAAGTATGTCTGCGAACAAAGATGGTTGCAAGCTAGATCTAACGGGAAAAAGTATGTATTTTGCGCTTTCGTGGAAAAAATTTGATTTCGTCATTACTCCAAGCGAGTTTCGCGACGTTTTTAGTAGGGAGGATTTCGTATTTTTAGCCAACCGCATACGCGAAAAAACGCAGAGTAAGATTATATTCAAAGAGCAAGTTTTTAGCGATTACGAGAGGTATTTCGAGCGAATTATCTTGCGCGAGGACGGGCGAACGAACGAGCTTTGGGATGATGAGGTGCGGCTATATCTCATAGACGGCGAGGATAAGCTTTACTTTGACGACTCGCTTGAGGGCAAGGCCGGAGGCGAATTTAAGATACTTGATAGCACTAAGCCGTGCGCTACGCTAGCTCCTTTTAATTTGCTTTATAACGATGAGAAAAAGCGGCTCAGCACGGCGTATTTTGAGCCAGACGGCGTCTTTGGCCTGCGACTAGCCTATCCCAAAACAGTCAGCCTAAGAGACGAAAACGGCGAGCTAGGCGGTAGCTATGAGACGGACGACTACGAGATGTCGCGCGTGTATACGCAGCTAGTCGCGAGTATAAAAAAGCTTGCTAAAAAGGCGAAAATCGAAAACGGTAGCGGCGGCGTAAAGGCGGACTTTTGGATCTCAAAAGCAGCCGCCTGCCTAGCGGGGCGGAATTTTTATCTAAAAAGCAACGGATTAAAATTCGTCTAAGTCTCGCGGACAAATTTCGCCGACCGTCAAATTTGACGGTTTTAAGCCGGTATTTTTAAGCATGCTTTAAAATACTCGCAAATTTAAAGGAAAAAGATGGATAAAACTAGATACGAGTTCGTTCAAGTTGCTACCGATGAGCCCCGCAAAAGTCTGTTTTCTCGGGCGATTTTAGCGTGCGCTACGCCGTTTTCGCTGGGCGTTATAGCTTTTACCGCGCTTGGAGTTTGGGCGCTAAATTTGAGCCCGGACGAGATTTTGCGGTCGAATTTTTGGACGGACTTTATCCGCACCGTGCGGGTTTTCGCGCCGTTTTTGGATGATTTGGCTAAAAACGGATTAAAAATCGAAGTCGTAGCCTTTTACGCCTGCGCCGCGTGTTTTTGGCTGTGTTTTTTCGCGGCCGTTTTTTGCCTAAACTGCGGCAAAGAGGATTTTAGGCGGATAAATTTAATCAAACTTACGGCAAGCTTTGTCCTACTTGGCGGATTTTGTTTTCTTGCGCTTAGCGGATTGCTCTTTGCGCCTGAGGGGATGGGCGGTAGATTGGGCGTTTACGTGCGGTTTGACGCCTACGCCCTTGCAAACGATAGCGCGCCTTATAATCTTGCCGCGGCTCTGGTTATCGGCGCGATTTTTGCGGCGTTTGCCGGCGTAGTTTGCGATTTGATTTATAGATTACGCAGCGGTCGGTCCAAATGATTTAGCCTGCTTGCTCAGGGTTATCTTTCTAGCGCGCTTTGGTTTTTGGCGCTAAATTTAAGCAATACAAACCCCGCGGCGCCCGAAACTACCGAACCTAGCAAGATAGCAAGCTTGTCGGTGTAGGCAAAGGCGTCCGTGTTGTTGTAGGCTAGACTGTTGACGAAAAGGCTCATCGTAAACCCTACGCCGCAAAGCACGGCGATGCCGTAAAGTTGGATGAAATTTGACCCCTCGGGCAGCTTGGCTAGCTTAAATTTGATCGCTAAAAAGCTAAATCCAAATACTCCGACTTGCTTGCCGACGAAAAGCCCCAGCGCCGTGCCTAGCGCGACCGGAGACAAAATCTCGTCCAGTCCGACGCCTCGCAGCGAGATGCCTGCGTTTACGAAGGCAAATATCGGCAGCACGCCAAACGCCACCCAGCCGTGTAGGTCGTGCTCGATGCTTTTTAGCATAGATTTGCCCGGCTCGTCTTTAAAGCTAAGCGGTATGAAAAAGGCCGCCACGACGCCGGCAAGTGTGGCGTGAACGCCAGATTTTAGCACCGCTACCCACATCACCGTGCCTACGATCAGATACGCCGCCTTGCTCTTTACGCCGAGTCTGTTTAGCGCAAAAAGCGCGGCTAGGCAAACGCTCGCGACCCCAAGCATTTGGACGCTAAGCTCGCTCGTGTAAAATAGCGCGATAATCACGATCGCGCAAAGGTCGTCGACGATCGCTAGCGTCATGAGGAAAATTTTTAAACTAGTCGGTACGCGAGGCCCGAGTAGGCTTAAAATCCCCAGAGCAAACGCGATATCCGTCGCCGTCGGTATCGCCCAGCCGCCAAGCGCGAAGGAGTCGTGCTTCGTAAAAAGATAAAAGATAACCGCGGGCACTATCAGGCCGCCTGCCGCGCCGATGGCAGGCAGCGCGATTTGCGACGGATTTTTTAGCTCGCCCTCCAAAACCTCGCGCTTTAGCTCGAGTCCGATGAGAAAGAAAAATACCGCCATCAATCCGTCGTTCACCCACAAGATCAGGGGCTTGCTTAGTCCGTATTCGCCGAAGCTCACGGTAAATTTGGTCTTTAAAAATTCGTTGTAAAAATCGCTCAAAAACGTGTTTTGACACAGTAGCGCCGCGATCGTAGCGATCATCAGCAAAATCCCGCCGCTGGCTTCGTGTTTTAAAAACTCTTTTATTCCGCCCATTTTGCTTCCTTTTTATAAATTTTGGCGATTATAGCGTATTTTTACGCTCGCATAAAATTCGGGCGAATTTGGCTATAATCAAGTCAAATTTAAAAGCGAATTTGGTAGGCGTGTCGCTAAAAATTGCTGTGCCGAGCTTGGCGGGCTACTTTTGCGTTTACTAGGGCGGGACGCTTGCGTACGGTTTTTATAGATTAAGGAGCGAAAATGAATGAAATTCTAGATATATGTAAGAGTGCAAAGACTGCTTGCGGCGAGCTTTTGAGACTTGATAGCAGGGCTAAATTTGAAATTTTAAACGCCGTAGCGGACGAGCTGCTAGCGCAAAAAGAGGCTATAAAAGCGGCAAACGCCAAAGACCTTGCAAACGGCGAGAAATCGGGCCTTAGCTTGGCGCTACTAGACCGCCTAAGGCTAACCGACGCTCGCATCGAGGCGATGGCGCAGGGCGTGCGCGAGGTGGCGGGCTTTAGCGAGGTCGTAGGCGAAAATTTAGGCGGCTGGAGTCATCCAAACGGCATGCAAATCAGCCGCGTGCGCGTGCCGCTGGGGGTGCTTGGTATCATCTACGAGAGCCGCCCAAATGTCAGCATCGACGCGGCGGCTCTGGCGCTAAAAAGCGGTAACGCCGCGATCCTGCGAGGCAGCGCCAGCGCGCTAAATTCGAACATTTTTTTAGTAAATTTATTTAACGAAGCGGGGGCGAAATTTGGCCTTCCAAAAGGCGCGGTGCAACTCGTGGAAAGTCCTGAACGCGAAGTTGTGGCGCAAATGGCGAAAATGAGCGAATATATCGACGTTTTGATACCGCGCGGTGGCAAGAGCTTAAAAGATTTTATCGCGCAAAACGCGACCGTGCCGATCATTATGACGGGCGCAGGGGTGTGTCATATCTTCGTCGATGAGAGCGCAAATTTAAAGCAGGTCGCAAAGATAATCAAAAATGCCAAAACCCAGCGCCCAAGCGTCTGTAACGCTGTTGAGTGCGTGCTTTTACACGAGGGCGTGGCGGGTAAAATTTTACCGGAGCTTGTGCGCGAGATGCCAGAGGTCGAGTTTCGCGTGAGCGAGCAGCTGCTAGATGCGTGCGAGTCGGAGTTACGCGGTTTGGCAAACGTTAATCTTGCAGGCGAGGGCGACTTTGGCGCCGAGTTTTTGGATCTCGTGCTAGCCGTGCGCGCCGCGCGGGATACGAACGAGGCGATCAGCTTTATAAATGCGCATTCCAGCGGGCATTCGGACGCAATTTTAAGCGAAAACTACTCAAATGTCGAGCGGTTTTTAAACGAAGTCGGCAGCGCGGTCGTCTACGCCAACGCCTCTACGCGTTTTAGCGACGGTAGCGAGTTTGGGTTCGGCGGCGAGATCGGCATCAGCACGCAAAAGCTGCACGCCAGAGGACCGATGGGGGTGAGGGAGCTTACGACCTATAAATACGTCGTCCGCGGAGACGGGCAAATTCGATAGCGGCTCGTCTCTTTGTCATATACTTCGTTGGATTTCGCTGCGGGCTGCAGTCACGTATTATATATACGCTCCTTTGCCCTTGCTTATCCGCCTCGTCTATGACAAAGATACTTCGCCTTATCGTTTTACGTTTAAATTTGGGGTTAAATTTAAAGCCGAATTAATATTTTTTCGGTGCGGCAAGATACCTAGATTTGCGACGTGGGCGGCGACTTTTTCGGCGATGAAATTTGACCCGTCGCGAGTCGGCGCGCAAGCGCGCAAAGGCGAAATTTATGCTAAAATCGGTGTAAATTTAAAGGAAACCGATGAAAAAACTAAAATTTATCTTTGCTTTTGCTGCGGCGTTTGTTTTTAGCGGTTGCTACGAGACGACGCTACTTACGCGGGTACCGATCTCGGCGCTTGCTTCGGATAAAAGCGCGGACGTGAAATCCACGATCGTGCTAACTGGCATAACGCCGCAGACGCACGAAACGAAGACGGTAACGGACAACGTGCGGGTTTTCGTCCCGGACGCTAAATTTAAGGATTTTCCGACGGGAGAAACCGCCTACGAGATGAGCGTGAGCGTCGGTAAGGGCGAAAAGGACGGCAAAAACTCGGACAAGCGCGCCGTGCGGATATATCTAAGCCCAGACGGCGGCGTCTACGGCAAGCTTAGCAAAAACATGCTCGAGCAGTATGCGGGCGCGGCGAAACAGGGCGAAGCGCCGACGCTAAAAGCGGCGATCAAATTTGAAAACGACACGAAGGACGTCTATGAGCTGGTTGTGGGCAACGAGTTTAAGGTTAGCGACGAGGCGCAGACGGGCGGCGTTTATACCTTGACGCCCGGGCAGGTCACGAGCGCCATCTGGGCGGATAGTGCGGCGGTACGCGAGGCGCTTGCCGGCAAGGCGGTCAAAATCGGCACTCTAAAAAAGGCTGCAAAATGAAAAATCCTAAAATCGGCTTTATCGGCGGCGGAAATATGGGCGGTGCGATGATAGAGGCGCTTTGGCGAGCGCAATCTGGCGAAGCGGACGCGGGGCGAAGCTTTGCCGAGGACGAGCGAAAATTTGACGGCGGCAGCGAGGCCCGCGGGACGGAAAATTTAGCGCAAACGGTCAAAAACGCGAGTCAGCGCGAATGCGAAAAAAAGACTAAATTTGAAATCATAGCCTGCGCCAGAAGCAAAAACGAAGCTTTGCGGCAGAGATTCGGCATAAAAATAGCCGCGGGCGAAACGGATCTAGCGCGCGAAGCGGATGCGGTCGTGCTGGCTACTAAGCCCGCTAGCTACGAGGCTATCTTGCGCCTGATAGCACCCGAGCTTGCGGGCAAAATTTTGCTTCTTTTAGCACCGGGTTTTGACATAAAACGCGCTAGGCAAATCGTAGGCGAGGGCGTTTATATCGCTCGCGCGATGCCAAATATCGCGGCTTGCATCGGCGCGTCGGCTACGGCTCTTTGCTTTGACGCGGGATTTAGCGAGCCCAAGAAAGAGATTGTGCGCGAAATAATCGCTAAAATAGGCAAAATTTACGAGATAGACGAGGCCGGGTTTGCCGCATTTACGGGCATCGCGGGAAGCTTGCCTGCGTATGCGTGCGCCTTTATCGAGGCTGCGGCCGATGCGGGCGTGCGGGGCGGACTGCCTAGGCGGCTTTGCTACGACGCCGTCTGCGCAGCCGTAGAAGGGACGGCGCGTCTGATCCAAAGCGGCAAGCACCCGGCCGCGCTAAAAGACGAGGTCTGCTCGCCGGCGGGAACCACGATCGAGGGACTTGCCGCGCTTGAAAACGGCGGATTTCGCGGCGCTTTGATGCAGGCTATCGCCGCTTGCATCGCCAAAGCGCGGGGTTAGGCTCGCGGCTTTTGCTTTGCCGATTAATTTAAGTCTAGTAAATTTATGCGTTTTGTATTTGCTTGAAATTTCTGTTTGCGACCAAATCTCTCGTCTAAGCCGAAAAACGCTCCGCCGCGTTTTTGCCGTAATCGCGCGTTAAATTTTAAAAATATACCTATAAAGATTTTATTCCAAACATTACTTGCGGCGCTAAATTTATTTTCTAGCGAGCTGAGCCTTTTGCTATTGCTAGCTGCAGACACGCTTGAAAAGCTCAAAAAATGCAAAAATCCAGACCTAAACGCCACCAAAGAACGCGTGTAGGCAAGCATGGCGGCTGCTAACTTAAAGCAAGACTACGGCGCGGCGGAAGAAGAAAAAGGGTGTTTGACTTAAGCGGCATTTTATTTTTTGCACCTTTGCGGCAAGCGCAGCGTTACGAGAGCTTTGGCAGGGTAAAACGAAACGCTTTATTTCAGATTTGCTCGGCGTATCGTCTCTTTGCGCCTTTTGAGTTAGAAAATTTACCCAAAAAATAATATTTTTTAATTTTTCGCCGCTTTTTACGGCTGATTTTGGCTATAATTACATCCAAGTTTAGATCGCGGTCGCGATTTACGTTTGCACGAATATTTCTTTTATAATTTTGCAAATTTAATTTTTACGGGTTCAAATTTGCGCCCAAATTTAGCTCCGCGTGTCGGAAAAATTTTCTACGGATTAGAGTATGCATTTTATCGGTATCGACATCGGCTCGACCTCGTCAAAGGTCGCCGTTATGGACGAGCGCGGCGAATTTTGCGAGCTATTTTTGCTACCGAGCGGCTTTAGCGCGGTCAAGGTCGCGCGCCAGATCAAGCAAAATTTGGAGCAAAAAGGCTACGGCGATGGCTTCGTGACGGCTACGGGCTACGGGCGCGTTAGCGTGGAGTACGCAAATTTGAGCATGAGTGAGATTTTATGCCACGGACTTGGAGCGCACTTTTTGTTTGAGCCTGACTGCACCGTCATCGACGTAGGCGGGCAAGACACCAAAGCGATCAAAATAGAAAACGGCAAGCCGACGGATTTTATCATGAACGACAAATGTTCGGCGGGCACGGGCAAATTTTTAGAGATCAGCGCGGGTCGCTTGGGGCTTGAGCTTAGCGAAATTTACAAAACTGCCCGTAAAAATCCGGCGATTAAAATTAGCTCGACCTGTACGGTCTTTGCCGAGAGCGAGATCGTCTCGCTAAGCGCAAACGGAGCCGAAACTAGCGAGATCGCCTACGCTATCGTGGATTCCTCCGCGCACAAGGTCGCCTCTCTCATCAAACGACTGGAAAATCAAATTTACTTTTTAAGCGGCGGACTTAGCAACGTGCCGCTCTTTAAGCAGCTTCTTAGCGAGCATCTAGGGGCTGAAATTTTTACTCGCGAAAACGCAATTTACTGCGGCGCGATGGGCGCTGCGATAATGGGAAAAAGGAGAAAAGATGAAGTATGATTTTGCGGAGCTTAAAAAGCGAAATTCTATGGCGCTTCAGGATCTAAAAGCCGAGGGAAAGAGCGTCGTGGGGACGTTTTGTACGTATTCGCCAAAGGAGCTAATCTACGCTGCGGGCGCGGTTCCGGTTAGTCTGTGCGCTTCGGACGAGGGCCCGATAAACGCCGCTCACGCCGAGCTTCCGCGTAATCTTTGCCCGCTAATAAAAGCAAGCTACGGCTACGCGGTTACGAAAAAATGCCCCTATATGAACGCTAGCGACGTAGTCGTCGGAGAGACGACCTGCGACGGCAAGAAAAAGATGTACGAGCTGCTGGCAGAACATAAAGAGGTCCGCGTTTTAGAGCTACCCAATATGACGAATAAGCGCAGCCTAGAGCTCTGGACGCAGGAGCTGCGGGAGTTTAAGGGCTATCTGGAACAGCGTTTTGGCGCAAAAATAACGGACGAAAAGCTAAAAGAGACGATAGAGCTTTTTAACGAGGAGCGAGACGCGCTAAACGAGCTAATGGAGCTTGGCAAGCTAAATCCGAGCCCGATTAGCGGTAGCGAGATGCATCAGGTGCTATTTGCGAGCGACTATATCTACGACAAACGCGAAAAGATCCGTATGCTGCGCTCTTATGTGAAGGCTCTGCGAGAAAAAGATATGAGCGGCGCCAAACGCAAAAAGCGCATCATCATTACCGGCTGTCCAAGCGGCGGTATCTACGAAAAGGTCGTCAAACAGATAGAAGAGCTTGGCGCGGACGTGGTGGCATTTGAAAACTGCACCGGCACGAAAAACTATCAAAATAACGTCCGGCTAGAGGGCGATTTGGTCGCAAATATCGCCGAGCGCTACCTTAAAATCCCCTGTTCTGTGATGTATCAAAACGACGCACGCTCGGATATTATCAAAGAATTTATCTATGAGTATCAAGCGCACGGCGTCATCGACGTAGTGCTAAGCGGCTGCCACACCTACGCGATCGAGACGAACAAGATCAAAGAAGCCAGCCGCGAAGCGGGAGCAAACTATATGTCGCTGGAGACTGATTATTCAAAACAAGACGTCGGGCAAATTCGTACGCGCTTAGAGGCGTTTATCGAGCTGCTCGGTTAAATTTAGGATTAAAATTTATAAAAGGAGTTAGCATGAAGCTAAAACAGATTTTAAAACTAGGCGCGGCATTAGCCGTTTGTTTAAATTTAGCGAGCGCGAATTCGCTCGAACAGATCAAGAAGGACGGCGTCATAAGGATAGCGACCGAGGGCGTGTATTCGCCGTTTTCGTTTCATAACGAAAAAGACGAGCTAATGGGCTATGACGTCGAGATAGCAAAAGCCGTCGCCGATAAACTTGGCCTAAAGCCAAAATTCGTCGAAGCCTCGTGGGACGCTATGTTAGCGGCGTTTGACGCGGGTAAAGCAGACGTCGTATTTAATCAAGTCAGCATCACCGAAGAGCGCAAGAAAAAGTACGACTACTCCGTGCCCTACATGACCTCATACTCGGCGATCATCGTGCACGAGGACAACGACGATATCAAGAGCTTTGCCGATCTAAAAGGCAAGCGCTCCACGCACTCGGTAAATAGTATGTGGATCCCTACCGTCGAAAAATACGGCGCAAAACTCGTCGTAGCCGATAGCCTAAGCGACCAGATAAATCTCATAATCACCAAGCGCGCCGACGACACGATAGACGACGCCGTGATGTTTTACGACTACAAAAAACAGCACCCAAAAGCCCCGATAAAGCTAATCAAGGCGGGCGAAGAGCCGATGTATACGGCAGCGATCGTACATAAAGGCAACGCCGAGCTACTAGAAGCGATAAACAAGGCTCTAAACGAGCTAAAAGCAGAAGGGAAGCTAAAAGAGATTTCGATGAAGTATTTTAACAGGGATATCTCGGAGTAAATTTAGGCTTAAATTTAGAGGCGGCAAGGCAGATTTGCCGCCGTTAGCAGATTGATTAGACTTTAGCCGCCTATCTTGCGCCCGTCTCAAAGTCGTGCGTCGTAAATTTAGCGGAGTTTTATTTTGTTTTAACCTTTTTTTGCATAAAATCGTCGTTTAAATTTAAAACGAAAGGCGTACCATGAAAAGCGATATGTGCGACATGTGTTGTTGCGAGATGAAAAGCTAGGGCGCTAGGCACGAATTTCTTTTTAAGTGCTTAGCAAGTCGCTAAACATTTAAAAAGAATTTTACTTAATCCGTATACGCGAGCCTTTTTAAATGAATAGCTAACGATAAATTTAAAAAGGACGAAAAATGAAAAACTTACTAAAATCTTCTCTACTTACTTTGGCGGGCTTAGCCCTTTTAACTAACGCAAACGCAAAAACCATCCAAGAAGGCGTCTTAAAGGTCGCGACCGAAGGCACGTATTCGCCGTATTCTTTTCACAACGAAAAGGGCGAACTAACCGGCTACGACGTAGATATCGCAAAAGCCGTCGCCGATAAACTAGGGCTTAAAGTCGAATTCGTCGAAGCTCCGTGGGACGCGATGCTAGCGGCTTTTGACGCGGGCAAGGCAGACGTGGTGTTTAACCAAGTAAGCATCACCGACGAGCGAAAGAAAAAATACGAATTTAGCGAGCCTTATACCGTTCCTCGCGCGGTTTTGATAACTCACAAAGATACGCAAGACATCAAAGGCTTTGACGATCTAAAAGGCAAGAAAAGCGCGCATTCGGCCACTAGCAACTGGGCGCAGATAGCAGAGAAGCACGGCGCGCAGGTCGTCGTCGTAGACGGCTTTAGCAAGGGCGTAGAGCTAATCGCCCAAAAGCGCGCGGACGCTACGATAAACGACGACGTGACCTTTCTTGATTACGTCAAGCAAAGACCTAACGCGCCTATCAAGGTCGTATTTACCGGAGAGGCGATACCTACCGCCGCGCTCGCGCACAAGGATAACGCCGAGCTAATCGCGCAGATAAATAAGGCTCTTGGCGAACTAAAATCTAGTGGCAAACTAAAAGAAATCTCCGAAAAATATTTCGGTAAAAATATCTCCGAATGATAAATTTTGGCGCGAAGCGGCCTTGCCGTAAAATTCGCGCCCAAGTAAATCCAAAAAAAGGAAAAAACATGAAAATTTCAAATTTATTTAAAGCCGCGGCGATCCTGGCTTTGGGGCTAAATTTGCACGCTAAAACGATCAAAGAAGGCGTGCTAACCGTCGCCACCGAGGGCACTTACGCGCCGTTTTCGTTCTATGACGAAAAAGGCGAGCTAACCGGCTACGACGTGGACGTCGCAAGAGCCGTGGCCAAGAAGCTAAATTTAAAAATCGAATTTTTAACCGCGCCTTGGGACGCGATGCTAGCGGCGTTTGACGCGGGCAAGGCAGACGCGGTGTTTAACCAAGTAAGCATTACCGAGGAGCGAAAGAAAAAATACGAACTTAGCGAGCCATATACCGTTACTTACGGCGCGATCATCGTTCGCAAGGACAACGACTCGATAAAAAGCTTCGCCGACTTAAACGGCAAGAAAAATGCCGACTCGGCTACTAGCAACTGGGCTAAAGTCGCCGCTAGCTACGGCGCTCAAAACGTCACGGTCGATAGCTTTGCTAAAAGTATGGAGCTGCTAATCGCAGGCCGCGTAGATAGCGTGCTGCGCGATAATATCGTGTTTTTGGACTTTACGAAAAATCAACCTGCCGCTCCGGTTAAAATCGCCGCCGTCGGAAACGAAAAAGACTACATCGGCGTAGCCGTGCAAAAGGGCAACGCCGAGCTAACCGAGCGGATAAACAAAGCCCTAGCCGAACTAAAGGCCGAGGGCAAGCTAAAAGAAATCTCGCAAAAATATTTCGGCAAGGACGTTTCGGAGTAAATTTGCTAGGTCAGATTTAGCAGATTTCAAATGGGTTAGCTCGCTCGTTTACGCTAGCGGCGACGGTTTATTTGCGGGCTAAATTTAAAAGTCGTTAAATTTAGCCGCGAATTTTAAATTTAGCAAAAAACACCGCTTGCAAAACTAAACGGCAAATTTGAGTAAATCCTGCAAGCAAAATTTAACGGCTCAAAGGCTCGCGACGAGTAAATTTAAGCCTAAATTCGGTGCGAAAAATGGAGGTAAATTTGGACACGGAACGCATAAACCGCATAATCGAGCTTGTCTCAAGCTCGCTGCTGCCGATGCTAGAAGCCCTAGCTAAGGTCACGATACCGCTCACGCTGGCGTCTTTTGCCTGCGGGCTGATTATCGCCGTGATAACCGCTATCGCGCGCCTTTCAAACGTGAAAATTTTACGATGGATTTTTGGTGGCTACGTTTGGATATTTCGCGGCACGCCGCTTTTAGTGCAGCTTTTTATCGTATTTTTCGGGCTTCCTTCTATCGGCGTTACGCTTGATACGTGGAGCGCGGCGATCATCGCTTTTAGCCTAAACGTCGGCGCCTACGCGTCCGAGTCGGTGAGGGCGGCGATCCTATCGGTGCCTAAGGGGCAGTGGGAGGCGGCGACCTCGCTAGGTATGACGCACGCGCAAATTTTACGCCGTATCATCGCGCCTCAGGCTGTACGTATATCGCTGCCGCCGTTATCAAATACCTTCATCGGGCTAGTTAAAGACACCTCGCTGGCTGCATCCATAACGATGGTGGATATGTTTATGGTCGCCCAGCGCATCGCCGCTCGCACCTACGAGCCGCTGCTGCTTTACGTGCTGGCCGCGCTTATTTATTTGGTCGTTTGCACGCTGCTTACCTTTTTGCAAGGAAGGCTTGAAAAACGAACATCAAGGTACGTGTGATGGCGATAAAATTTAAAAATTTAACCAAGAGCTTTGGCGAACAAAAGGTGCTAGAGGGCATCGACCTAGAGATCGCAGATGGGCAAACTACGGTGATCGTGGGGTCTTCTGGATCCGGTAAATCAACCCTGCTTCGCTGCATAAATTTACTCGAAATCCCCGAGGAAGGCGAACTGGAGCTAGACGGCGAGAAGATAAAATTCGGCGGCAAAATTTCGCCAAAAGAGCTACTGCCCTTTCGCAGACGAACGGGGATGGTATTTCAGGGGTTTCATCTGTTTCCGCACCTAACGGTTTTGCAAAACGTGATCGAAGGACCGACTCAGGTACTTGGTGCCGACAAGCAAACGGCGATAAATAAAGCCCTCGAGCTGCTAGGCAAGGTCGGCATGGCCGACAAGCAAAACGCCTATCCAAACAGACTCTCGGGCGGTCAGAGCCAGCGCGTGGCGATAGCTAGAGCGCTAGCGATGGATCCGTCGTTTTTGCTACTAGATGAACCGACTAGCGCGCTAGATCCGGAGCTAGAAGCCGAGGTGCTAAAAGTCGTCATAGCCCTAGCCAGAGAGAAAAAATCCCTCGTCATCGTCACGCATAATATGAATTTCGCTCGCAAAGTCGCGGATAGGATTTTGTTTTTGGATAAAGGCAAGATCGCGTTTGACGGCGATGTGGAGAGATTTTTCGCTAGCCAAAACGAGCGCATAATGAGCTTTATCTCGGCGATGGATATAAGATTTTTGAAATTTTAGCGATAAATTTAAGGAGAGAAAATGAAACTAGACACGCTAATCGTAAAAGGCATCGAGGCCAAGCATAACCCTTTTGGAGCCGTCGTGCCGCCCGTTTATCTGGCGACGACGTTCGTGCAAGAGGGCCTAGACGGCTTTGGCGAGTTTGCTTACTCGCGCGGCGCAAATCCGACTAAACAGGCGTTTGACGAGCTTTTTGCTAAGGTAGAGGGCAGCAAATACGCATTTAGCTTCGGCTCGGGAATGGCGGCGACGGCAGCGGCTTTTAGCCTGCTAAAAACGGGCGATAAGGTGCTGCTAAACAACAACGTCTACGGCGGCACTTTCCGCTACGTTAGCAACGTCTTTGCATCGCAGGGCATAAGCTACGAGGCGGTGGACGATTTAAATTTACTAGAGGAAAAAGATATCGCAGAGGACGTGAGAGCGATATTTATCGAGACGCCCTCAAATCCGCTGCTACGCGTAACCGACATCCGCCGTATCGCAGACATCGCGCACAAAAGAGGCATCCTGGTGATCGCTGATAATACTTTTCTAACGCCTTATTATCAAAAGCTTTTTGACTTTGGCGTAGATATCGTAGTTTATAGCGCGACAAAATATATCGGCGGACACGCGGACGCGATCGCTGGCATCGTCACGGTAAACGACGACGCGCTAGCCGAAAAGATAAAATTTGCCAGAAACACGTTTGGCGGCATAATCAGCCCGATGGACGCTTATTATCTGATAAGAGGCCTTAAAACCCTTAGCGTGCGCTTTGACCGCCAGACGCAAAATACGCATAAAATCATCGAATTTTTAAAATCGCACGAAGCGGTTGACGCGGTGCACTACGCGGGATCGCACTCGCAGCTGGAAAAGCAGATCCAAGCCCGCCAAGCAAGCGATATCGGCGCGGTTATATCGCTAGAGCTAAACGAAAAATACGACTATAAAATTTTTGCTAAATCTCTAGAGCTTTTTGATCTAGCCGTGAGTCTTGGCGGCGTGGAGAGCCTCATCTGCCAGCCCGCGTCCATGACACACGAATCATACCCCAAAGAGCTGCAAGATAAAATCGGCATAAAGCCTAATCTACTGCGCCTTGCTATCGGCGTAGAAAACGCGGACGACCTGATCGCCGACCTGGCGCAGGCGATAAAAAAGGCTAAAATTTAACCCCGCTTGCCGTCTTGGCGATTTTATCGCTCGGGCTAAATTTATCAAATTTAGCCTTGGCTAGGCGGGCAAAATGGGCTCGCCTAGTTTACTAAAGCGGCAGCTAGCGCCAAGGCGGGCGAATTTATAAATTATCGTCAAATCAGTTCGTGGCTATTTTACTTTAAACAAACTAGCAAAAATCCCGACGCCTAAAACTCCAAAGATAACCCACAAACTAGCCTGTGCCGAAATCTCGAATCCGTGATGAAAGATATGCGCGGAAGCGTTTAGGGCGAGCTTTGCTGCGATAAAAAACAAAAGCGCTATAACGGCTTTTTCTAAATACTCCAAATAGTCTTTTAGCGCTTCTAGCACGAAGTAAAGCGTTCTAAGCCCCAGGATCGCAAAAATCATCGCCGAATAAACGATAAGCGGATCACGGCTCACGGCGATGACGGCCGGAACGCTATCAAAAGCAAACATAACATCGCTAAGCTCTATAACGCAAAGGCACAAAAATAACGGCGTAGCTATCCATTTGGCGTTTAGTTTGGAAATTTGATTTTGCAGTTTTGCCTTTTCGTCTGCTGAAATTTGAGTCGAAATTTCTTGGTTTCTCACAAAAAAACTGTGTCCTAAAAGGCGTGGGAATACCGGGAAAAATCTATAAACCGCCCTGTAAGCTAGATGGTTTGAGTAGTCCTCTATCTCTTCGCCGTCATCGCCCTTTTTCATCATCATTACCGCGCTATAAGCTACCATGATAGCAAAAACAAACTCCATCCACGGAGAAATCGCAAGTAGACTCGTTCCGACGGCTACAAAGACTAGCCTAAATATAACCGCGCCTATAATGCCAAAATACAGCACTCTGTGACGATAAATTTCAGGAATTTTAAACCACGAGAAAATTGCCGCCATAACGAATAAATTATCGATTGAAAGCGACTTTTCTAAAATATAACCTGAAAAAAATAGGCTCGCCGCCTCGCTACTAACGGCAAGATACAAATATCCGCCAAATGCCGCAGCTACGACAATCCAAAATATAGACCAGAGCGCAGCTTGCTTTAACGATATCTTCTCGTCCTTTTTATGCGCGAAAAAATCTATCGCGAACGCCGCCGCGGCGAGCAAGACAAAAATGACTGCGGTTTTAAAATCTAAAATTTCCATTATTCCTCATTTGTTTTTGTTATTGGTTGCAGTTTTGTTCGGGAAGCCCTCTTTGGCGGTTTAGCTCTTGCGCCGCTTTGCACGCCGAATATGATTGCTTGCCAGCGCAATTTGCGTTAAACCAGTCTATCAGCTGCGAATGCATACGGACGTTTTGATTGTATAAATTTACCTCTTCGCTTGAATACCGATTTACGAAAGTAGAATTTAACGCTCTTTCTATCGCAAGCGCTTTGTTGTAAATTTTTACGCACTCTTGCATCATTGCATCGCTTATTACGGGTGCGTTGCCGTAAGTTTGCGCCGAGGGCGGGATATCGTAACCGCCCTCTATCTCAAATGCGCCTAAAATCGCAATCGTAGCCGCTAAGAAAAATAAAATTTTCATAAGTACTTCACTACGGAATTTAATATCAGCTCATCAAGCTTTCTATCGCTCGTAGGTTCGCCGATAGCCGAAAATTTCCACTCGCCGTTTCGCTTATACAGCTTACCCAAAATCATCGCAACCTTATATGCAAATGCGCTATCTCGTACGATATTATATGACGCAAAGACTTTATTTACGCGAGTGGGCGTACCTTCGTAAAGTCTAATGCTAGCAAACGGAATTTTATCAAAGTCGATTTGATTATAAGAATTTAGCACGAAAAATATTTGCTCTACGTTTGAGTTTAAACGGCTAAGATCGACGCTTATTATTTCGTTATCCAGCCCGTCGTCGCCCCCTACGTCTCCGACCAAGTCATCGCCGCTGTGAAATACGCCCGGGGCTGATTTTTTACCGAAATAGACCACATCGCAAAACTGTTTGTTTGAGTCAAACATCGCAGCGCTTAGATCCAGATCCACCGGCTTTATCTTATCTCTAAAAAAACCTTTTTCGGTTATAGCGCCCCAGTTTGCTCCTACGCAAAAGCTGTGCAGATGCCCGCCGTCGTCTTTGGCGAGCGATATTTTTTGTCCTTTGACCAAATTTATCGCCATGGCTTGCCCCTATACGTCTAGTCCAAACTGCCTACAAAATCCAGCCAGTCCATCCTTAAAACCGCTTCCGTTAGCTGCGAAACGCCACTCGTTGTCTTTAAAGTAAATTTTACCGAAAGATACTGCGGTTTCGGTAGAAAAATCCTCTTCCAAATCGTATCTGGCTATCTCTTTGCCGCTTCTTTCATCGACGATTCGCATAAACGAGTTTCTTACCATACCGAAATTTTGCCTTCTAGCGACTGCTTCATGGATCGTGACGACTATGTCGATCTCTTTGACGTTCGGTGAAATTTTGCTCAAATCTATCTTGATGGCCTCATCGTCGCCTTCGCCTTCGCCCGTGCGGTTATCGCCGGTGTGAACTACCGAGCCATCCGCGCTAGTTAGGTTGTTGTAAAAGACGAAATTTTTCTCGTTTTCTACTTTGCCAGAAGCGCCCAACAAAAACGCGCTCGCATCCAAGTCAAACTCCGCTCCCGTGTCGCTGGAGTTCGTGTCCCAGCCAAGCCCTACTAAAATTTTGCTTAGTCCCGGAGCTTCTTTACTCAAACTAACTCTGCCGCCTTTTGATAAATTCACTGCCATTTCGGCCTCCTTTAAAATTATTTATCCTATAGGATATAGATTTGAAGATTTTATCTAAATAAAGTTTAAGTTTAACTTTACCTATAGGATAAAATAATGGGCGAAAATTTAGCTTTTTTTAACGCCGATGAGATACTAAATTTCTATCGGCAAATTTCTACAAACGTCCGAAAGCTACGTGAAAATAAAGGCATTAGTCAGCTCGATATGGCTTTAAGCATGGATATAAAATCGGTCGCATTTTACTCAAACTGCGAGAATTGCCGCTATGATAAGCATTTTAACCTTGAGCATATTTATAAAATTTCAAAAATTTTAGATGTAGAGGTTGGGGAGATTTTCAAATTTTAGCGACTTAATTTGAGTTAATGCCGTTTGGGAGACGGGTTTAATTGGGCCGAGTAAAATCAAAATTTGGCGCTAATTTTGCACGCCGAATTTATAAGATACGGCTCAAAGCAACGCCGAGGTAAAGCAGGTTCGCTCCGTCTCGGGGTGCGTATTTAGCGCGGTTTAAAACGGCTTATACACCATCATCCAAATGATGATGACCATCGCGATGGTCGGCACTTCGTTGTAAGCGCGAAAGAACATACCGCTTTTCTTACAGCGTTTCTCGCGCAGCTGCACCATGTAGCGGCCAAGATCCAGATGAAACGCCGCGAGGATAACGACGACGGTGAGCTTGACGTGCATGTAGCCGCTGCGCAAAAGCTCGGGCATCGCGACGATGATCAAAATGCCCGTCAAAAACGTGCCGATCAGCGCGACCCAGCCGATGTAGTGGTACATCTTGTACTCCTGCACCTCGACCACGCGCACGAAATCCGGCTTGTCCATATTTTCCGCGTGATAGACGTAGAGGCGCGGCTGATAGAACAAAAACGCCATCCACGAGATGAAACACAAGTAGTGGAAATATTTGATGAGGTTGTAATACTCTGCCATTTTTTCTCCTTTTTTATTTTAGCGGCTTGTCTTTTTTCTTTATGCATCGTTAGAAATATCGCCGAAGCTCGGTTACGTATTATTTATACGCGCCCTCGCTCGGCTCATTTCCGCCTCGTCTAAAGAAAAAATACTTCGCCTTATCGTTTTGCGCTCAAATTTGAAGTTAAATTTGCAAATTTGAGCCACCGAGACCCGCACCTTGAAAATGCCAAAATTTAGATTCAAAATTTTTAAAACGCAACAATCAAAAAGCTTTTTGCTTCGCTACGCTTGCAACTGTTAGCAGATCGCCTCTAAATTTCGTGCCAAACGATAGTGAAGCCGAAATTCGGTAGGTAACTGCTTTGAGCGTTTGGATTTTAAAAATTTGGGCTCAGGGTTCTATTTTAGGCGGTAAATTTAAAATTTATCAAAACCCCAAAAAGTTAAATTTGAAGCAATTTTAAAAATTTCAACAAATTTAGCCGACCCTCACCCTAGCAAAATTTCCTTCCTTGTTTCAAATTCCTCTTTGCTTATCGCGCCGCTCTCGTACAGCTCGTAGAGGCGTCTAAGCCGCTCCTCGAGGTCTTGCGCGCGCAGTTTGTCCTTTAGCGCTTCTTTTTTCTGATTTTTCTCGACGGCCGCGCCGGTTAAGCGCAGATCAAAGAGCCACCACGCGCCCCAAAGCGCCCAAAATACGTAACCTACTATCGCCCAAGCTAGGCTATATCCGATGAAAAACAGCGCCATCATCGCAAAGCCGCTCACGAATTTGCCCAGATAAAATCTATGCCCGCCAAACCAGCCCGTAAGCAGCCAAAGCGCGTAGGCTATATAAACGTTATCGCCCATTTTTAGCCCCTTTTCGCCCCGCGGCGAAGCTCTGCCAGAGTATAAGTACGACTCCGACGTCGATCATAACGTCTGCGAGGTTAAAGATCGCAAACTCAAACCACTTGTGCCAGTAGACGTAGTCCACGACGCCGCCGTGAACGAAACGGTCTAGTAAATTTGAACTGCCAGCGCCCAGGATTATACCTGCTCCTAGCGCGTGCTCCTCTAAAATTTCCTTTTTTTCGCTATCTTGGGTCAAATTTGGCTCCGCCTTCTCCGCGGCCCGCGCGTCAAATTTACGCTTAAGCCGCCAGAGCAGATAGCCGCAAACGCCCGCTATCAGCGCTAGCTGGATAAATTTGAGCCATTGCCCAAGAAACGCAAACATCGAAAACGCCACGCCGCGGTTATATGCAAGCACTAGCGAAAAGTACTCGCCCTGCCACGAAAAACCGCCCAAAAATATCTGCTTAACCGCCTGATCGAGCGCGAAAACGACGAAAAAAGCCGCAAAAAAAACGCCTAAAATTTTAGCCATTTAGCGCTTTTACGAAAAATTTCTCGACCTCGTCCATGCAGGTTTTTAGCGCGTCGGCGCACTTGCCTTCAAGCAAAAGCCTGATGAGGTTTTCGGTGCCCGAGTAGCGAAATAACGAGCGGATGCCGTCTTTTGCGAGGCTTGCTTCAAGCTCTTTTAGCCCGGCGATGCTTTCAAGCGGCTTTTTCTCGGTTATCTTTAAATTTAGCAAAATTTGCGGATACGGTTTTATTTCGCTTAAAATTTCGCTCGCTTTTTTGCCTTTTTTTAGCACTAGCGCCGCAAACTGTAGCGCCGCCACAAGCCCGTCGCCCGTTTTTGCGTAGTCGCTAAAGATGATGTGACCGCTTTGTTCGCCGCCGAAATTCGTGCCGTTTTCTTTCATCTTTTCGAGCACGTATTTGTCGCCGACGTTTGCGCGTAGGAGCTTGATTTTGTGGGATTTTAGGTAGTCTTCAAGCGCCGCGTTGCTCATCACCGTAGCCACGACCGCACCGCCTTTTAGGGCTTTGTTTTCTTGCAAAAATGCGGCCATGACGCCTAGCAAACTATCGCCGTTTGCCACTTCACCGCGCTCGTCCACGACTACGAGCCTGTCGGCGTCGCCGTCAAACGCAAAGCCTAAATCCGCCCTTAACCGCGCGACCTCGGAGGCTAAATTTTGCGGATAGAGCGCGCCGCAGTTTAGGTTTATGTTGCTGCCGTTTGGCTCGTCGTTTATGACTATGGTTTCGGCTCCCAGCTCGCTAAAGATAGTTGGAGCGACTTTGTACGCAGCGCCGTTTGCGACGTCTAAAACCACGCGCAGTCCGTGTAGGCTCAGGTTTTTAGGGAATGAGTTTTTGATCTGCACGATATAGCGGCCGATAACGTCGTCGATGCGCTTTGCGGCGCCTATTTCGAGCATTTGCTTTTGCGATCTTTCGATGAGCTCGTCGTCAAAATAAATCTTTTCTATCTGCGCTTCGGCCTCTTCGCCTAGTTTATTGCCTTCGCTGTCAAAAAATTTGATGCCGTTATCGTAATACGGGTTGTGCGAGGCGCTGATCATGATGCCCGCGTCGCAGCGCATATCCTCGGTGAGAAACGCTATCGCGGGAGTTGGCATCGGGCCGATCTGACGGACGTTGTAGCCCACGGCCGTGAGCCCCGCGACGATGGCGGTCTCGATCATGTAGCCGCTTTTGCGCGTGTCTTTGCCTAGCAAAATGGTGTTCGTATGCGACGCAAACTGCCTAAAATATATCCCAGCAGCCATGGCAAGGCGCATGGACGTGGCGGCGGAGAGTTTTTCGCCGGCTTTGCCGCGGACGCCGTCGGTACCGAATAACTTCATCATTATTTCCTTGTTGTTAAGGTTTTTGCAGCGTTGTCTCGCGAGCGCCTTTAAATGATTTTCGATTTTTCTCGCTACGGCGGACTACGTGTCCAGCCTTGCTCGAAAAATTCTCAAAAACATTTAAATTCATCTCGCGATACTGCCGCCTTGTCTTAAATATAAAATTTACTAAATTTATTAAATTTTTGACCTATTTTATCAAAAAATATCCAAATTTAAGTTGTAAATTTCCTCGCTTTAAATTTTACTTAAATTAAGCGGATTTTAAAACTGGTTTTTATATAATCACGGACTAAAATTATGAAAAAAGGGACATTATGGCAAACCATAAATCTTCTGAAAAAAGAGCCAGACAGACTATCAAAAGGACTGAAAGAAACAGATTTTACCGCACTAGGCTTAAAAATATCACTAAAGCCGTGCGCGTAGCCGTCGAAGCAGGCGATAAAGAAGCTGCGCTAAACGCGTTTAAAGTAGCAAACAAAGACTTCCACAGCTTCGTTAGCAAGGGCTTTTTGAAAAAACAAACAGCTTCTCGCCGCGTAGGACGCCTCGCAAAACTCGTAAACAAACTATCTGCTTAATCTAAATTTTAATGTTAGCCGACAAACTGCAGCCTTTTTTGGATCGCTACGACGAGCTCTCTCGTCTGCTTAGCGATCCGTCTATCACAAACGATATCGCAAATATGACCAAGCTCTCAAAAGAGCAATCAAATTTAGAAGATATCGCCTCGGCTGCAAAGTCATATCTGCAAACTCTCGCGGACATCGAGGAGAACAAGGCTCTGCTCGATGACGCCGAGCTTGGCGAACTAGCCAAAGACGAACTCAAAAATCTCGAATCAAAAAAAGAAAATCTCGAAGAAGAGATTAAAATTTTACTCCTTCCAAAAGATCCGAACGACGATAAAAACGTATTTTTAGAGATCCGCGCTGGTACGGGTGGAGACGAAGCGGCGCTTTTTGCGGGCGATTTGTTTAACGCATACGCCAGATATGCCGAGCTTCGCGGGTATAAATTTGAGATCGTGAGCCAAAGCGAGGGCAACACGGGCGGCTTTAAAGAGATTATTTTGCTGATAAAGGGCAAGGGGGCATACTCGAGGCTCAAATTTGAGGGCGGCACCCACCGCGTACAGCGCGTACCCGAGACCGAAAGCCAAGGCCGCGTACACACCTCGGCAGTCACAGTCGCTATCATGCCCGAGGTCGAAGATAGCGAGATCGAGATAAATCCAAACGATCTTCGTATCGACGTCATGCGCAGCTCGGGCCATGGCGGACAGTCGGTAAACACGACCGATTCGGCGGTGCGAATCACTCACATCCCCACAGGCATCGTCGTCACGAACCAAGACGGCAAAAGCCAGCACAAAAACAAAGAAGCCGCGATGAAGGTGCTAAAAGCGCGCCTTTACGAGATACAAGAAGAAGAGCGCCTAGCCAAAGAAACCAGCGAGCGCAAAAGCCAAGTCGGTACGGGCGACCGCTCGGGACGTATCCGCACCTACAACTTCCCGCAAAACCGCATCAGCGACCACCGCATAAATTTGACGCTTTACCGCCTCGACGCGATAATGGCGGCGGGACTTTTTGACGAGATTATCGAGCCGCTGATTGCGCATTATCAAGCCGAAGCGATCTCGGACGCCGAAATTTGAGCTACTATAAATTTTACTCCTCGAGCGGTTGTGTTCTAGGACGTTTTCATTAAATTCGTGTTTTGATTTTTACTTTGCGCTACTGCCGTTAAATTTTATAAAACCGTAAACCGGTTTTGACAAATAAATTGTGATCTTTTAGGCGGCCGTGGCGTTTATTTTGCGGACTAATTTAGTATAAAGAGGTCGCGCCGATTTTTGTTTGCTAAATTTGAAAGATATTTCTTCCTCTTTTAGCCAAAATTTAAATCCAGTGTAAATTTACATTATTGCACTAAGATTTTTAGGCCTGGTAGCCCAAATCAAAATGTCTTAAAAAGTGCCGAGATAAAAGCAAATTTATAAAGTTGTTTAGCTGCGAAGCCATGTTCATCAGGCCATGTTTTATCGTAACTTTATTTAAGACTCTGCGCTCACGCATAAGAGCTGCCGAATTTGCCGCAGATTTTGCTCTCGTGCGTCGTTAATCTCTAGTAGACTTTGCAAGCTTGTAGCTTACGTCGGTACCGAGTTTAAATTTAGCATAGCTTGCTATTAGTTAGATTAGCTCCCGATTTATACGTAGCTTCTTGCGCCAGGACCGTCTTTGTCCGACTTTAGCGCCCAGGCGCTAAATTTTGCCGACAGACACGGGGCGCAGATGTTTGAAAACTTCCATCTCTACGCTTATGCGAAAAGTTACGTCGCTTTACTGGCGACGGTCGCAGAGCAAATTCGGCGCTTGCAAGGGTCTATTTTTGCAAAGGTTTAGGCTGAGGCGTTTTATCTTTTAAGTTTTTTGCGGTGTTTAAATTTAATGCGATTTTGCTTATTTGGCTTACATTAATTAAGCTTTGCGGATAAATGAGCACTTTGTATTTACCTGTTTAAGGAGCATTTATCGAACTACTTGCAAAACCGCTCTACGTTTTGCCTGCTTTGGCGCATAAAGTGCGCATTTGTAGCTCGGTAGTAACTTCTGAAGCGCTTACGCTAGCTCAAGGCTTTGCGACGCGGCACTGGCTTGCAGGTAAAGCGCCGATCTTTTTAGCCTTGCAAAATTGGCAACGCAGTCGCCTTTGCTACGGTCAAACGCGGGCTAAATTTTACCGGTTTCTAGCGGCTAGGCACCCAAAAAACGCTAGTCGTGCTTCTTGCCGGTTAAAATTTGCACGATAGTTTCGGGCAAAATTTCATGCTCTATCTCGTGGATTTTAGCCTCGTAAGCTTCAAAGCTCATTCCTGCGCCCTTTTCAAACGCGCGCTGAGTGATGATCCTACCACCGTCTAGCTCCTCGCTGACCCAGTGCACGCTCACGCCGCCCACCTTCATATCGCTTTCAAAGCTCTCTTTTATCGCATGCGCGCCCTTAAAAAGCGGCAGCAGCGATGGGTGCAAATTTATCGCGCGAATCTGCCTCGTAAAAACGGGCGTAAGGATGCGCATAAAGCCCGCAAGCACGGTTAGATCGACGTTGGCGCGCTTTATCTGCGCTACGGCTTCGGCGTCGAATTCCTCACGCGAGGCAAAATTAACGTGCTCGATAACGACGCTTTTTAGGCCGTATTTTGCGGCTTTTGCTATGCCGCCTGCGTTAGCTTTATTTGTTAGCGTTAGCGCGACCTCGATCCTGGTTTCGCCAAAAACTTTGCCGTGCAGCCTCTGCAAAATCGCCTCCAAATTCGAGCCGCCGCCGCTAAATAAAACCGCTATTTTTTTCGTAAGCATTTGAGTCCTTTGATGACGTCCGCGGCCGTGAGCGCGTAGTCGTTGATTTTGATTTCGCGAGCGGCTAGAGCGTGAGCCAATGTGCCCGAGATCGCAGCATTTAGCGGGTCGTAACCCTGCGCGAGCAACCCCGCGACGATACCGCTTAGCGCGTCTCCGCTACCGCCTTTTGCGAGCGCGGCGCTGCCGTGCGTCATGACGTAGACTTCGCCGCCCTGCGCGATTAGCGTATTTGCGCCCTTTAACACAAGCACGCATTTAAAATTTCTACTAAAAATTTGAGCGAGTTTGAAGCGGTTTCTTTGCACTTCGCTGGCGTCAAATTTGCCAAGATTTGCAAGCTCCAGCAAGCTCGTAAACTCCTTTGGATGCGGCGTTATCACGACTTTTTCGCTGTTTAAAAGCTCAAGCGTGCGCGGCTCGTAGCAAAGATCGGCGTCGATAACGAGCGCGTCTTTTGTTTTTAGCTCGCTAAAAAGC
Source organism: uncultured Campylobacter sp. (assembly GCF_963526985.1). Classification (NCBI taxonomy): domain Bacteria; kingdom Pseudomonadati; phylum Campylobacterota; class Epsilonproteobacteria; order Campylobacterales; family Campylobacteraceae; genus Campylobacter; species uncultured Campylobacter sp. The sequence continues at coordinate 75,519 of NZ_CAURPW010000008.1, read as the reverse complement.
TCGTCTTTTTGCGCCTCATCAAGCTCGCCAAGTCCCATACCGACGGCTCCTACTCGCATTTTGGGCGTTATGCGCTCGCTTTGCATCAAAACGGGCTCAATGTTTAAATTTTCGCCCACGACGCTAACAAGCCCGGCACCGATAGTTAGCGCGGCAAGTCCCGCTATACGCGCCGCTCCGCACTTTTCGCCGCTAACGACAAACACGTGCCCAAAGTCGCCCTTGTTAACGTTTTGCTTAGCGCGAAACGGCAAATTTAAATCACTTTTTCCAAGTTTATAAAAGCTCGTCCCCGTCTCGTACAGCTCGCGAGGAAGGCCCAAATTTGCGACCTTTACGCACCCGACGAAATCCTTTGCAAAATCGCTATAAAGCGCTAGCTTTAGCGCGCCCATCGTCACGGTCGTATCGGCCCTAAAGACCGCGCCTTGCGGCACGCCGTTTTTATCAAGACCGCTCGGAATGTCGCAGGCAAGCTTATAGGTGGGTTTTGCGTTTAGCGTATTTATCAAATTTATCGTCCGCTCGTCTAGCTCGCGGCTAAGTCCGGTTCCGAAAATCCCGTCGATGATGCAGTCAAATTCGCCGATTTCCGTTAAATTTGGGATCAAATTTACGCCGCATTTTAGCGCTCTGGTTAGCTCGGTTTTTGAGATTTCGTTTTGTTTGCCGCTCGCTAAAAACGCGAAACAATCAAATTTATCGCACAAAAGCCGAAGTGCGGCGAGCACGTCTGCGCCGTTATTTCCGCTGCCGATGACGCCTAAAATTTTACGACATTTGGTCGATGATTTTTTGAGCCTAGTCCGTACTGCGCGAGCTAACGCATTTGCGGCGTTTTGCATCAGCACTTCGGTGCTAAGCCCAAACTCGCTCACGGCTCTAGCGTCAAGCTCCGTCGTATCCCAAAATAGCTTTTTCATGCGCCCTCCTGCTTCACTCGGTAGCTCAAAGCCTCTAAAATGTGCGGCTTTTTGATGATACGCGAGCCTTCGATATCGGCGACCGTGCGGGCGACTTTTAGGGTTTTATTAATAGCGCGGCGGCTGAGCGAAAATCTCTGCGTTGCGTGATCTAGCGCTCCGCTCGCCTCGTCGTCGCAAATGCAAAATTTAACGATCTCTTCGTCGCTAAGCTTGCCGTTTAGCTCGCTTTGCGCGCGCGAGATTTGCGTCTCAAAGACGCGTAGCACGGTATCTTGCATCGATTCGCTCGTGACGTCGCTTCTATCATCGGCGCTCACCTCGTCCATCTGTACGTGAAGGTCGATGCGGTCTAGCACTGGCGCTGAGATGCGCGATTTATAGCGTTTGATCTCAAGCTCCAAGCATTTACACTCTAGATTTTTAGAGAGTAGATTACCGCAAGGACACGGGTTCATAGCGGCTACGAACATAAATTTAGTCTCGTACGTGATTTTTGAATTTACGCGCGAGATGTTGATTTTGTAGTCCTCCAGCGGCTCGCGCAGGCTCTCTAAAATTTGGGGCGCAAAGTGCGGAAGCTCGTCAAAAAATAAAATCCCGCCGTTAGCCAGCCCGACCTCGCCGATCCTAGCTGCGCTTGATCCACCGCCAAAAATAGAGCTTCTCGTACTCGTGTGGTGAGGCGAGCGAAAGGCGCGAAGGGCTGAAAATTCACTCTCTTGCTGATTTAGCGAGCTATAAGCGCAGCTGAGCAAAATCTCATCCAAGCTTTGCGGCGGCAAAATGTATCGCAGGCGCTTGGCGCTCATGCTTTTGCCGCACCCCGGGCTTCCTTCAAAGATAATGTTATGCATACCGCAAGCAGCCACCAGGCAGGCTCTTTTTGCTCTGCGCTGGCCTTTGACGTCGCTAAAATTTAGCTCGAAATTTTGATTTTTTACGAAGCTTTTTTCGCCGATTTTGATTAAATTTGAAAAAAGCGGATGAACGGCGCCGACCTTGCGCGAGGCGGCAAATTCGGGCTCTAGGAAAAATTTGATCGCCTCGGCTAAATTTGAAACGGCGTAAATTTCTAAATTCGGTATCGCGCCCGCTTTTTGCGCTATCTCTTGCGGGATCAGCACGCGAGAGCCGGGCGCTTTCGCGCTTAAAAAAAGCAAGATAGAAAAAAGACTCGCCGTACTTTTGACGCCGCCGTCTAGCCCCAACTCGCCAAATACAAAAACAGGCTCGAAGTCGCGCTCTTTTTGCAAGGCGATTAAAAGCGCGATAGACAGGTCGAAGTGGCTGCCTGATTTTGGCATATCGGACGGGGATAAATTTATGATAATTTTTTGCGCGGGGAAAGAGAAATTTAGCGACAAAAGCGCTGATTTTACGCGTTCGGCACTCTCTTTGATCGAAGCTCCCGCAAGCCCTACGATATTAAGTGCGGGCAAACCGCGGTTAAAGCTGGACTCGACGTCCACAAGCCGCAATTCGTCGTTATAAGTGGCGCATTTTAGGGCTTTCATGCGTTTTTTTGCTTTTTATACTCTTTGTCAAATTTTTTGCGTTTGTTGTAGCCGATTCGCTCGATAAAAAGGTGTCCGTCTAGGTGATCCATCTCGTGCTGGATCGCAACCGATAAAAGCCCGTCTGCCTCGAGCTCTTGGCGCTGTCCGAAGCGGTCTTGATATTCTAGCGTTATAAACTCGGCCCTTTTTACGTCCTCGTAGTATCCCGGCACACTGAGGCAACCTTCTTGGTAGATTATCTCGCCCTCTTTGCGTAAAATTTTGGGATTTATGATTTCTAGCAGATCCTCTTTGCGCTGTTCTTTACTCTCTTCGTCAACTAAATTTACGATCAAAACCCGCTTAGCCTCGCCCGTCTGGATGGCGGCTAGTCCGATACCGTTTTTAGCGATCATGGTCTCATACATGTCGTCTAAAAATTTATGCAACCCTTCGTCAAAAACTTTAACTTCAAGCGATTTGACGAAGAGTTTTTTGTTCGGATAGGTTAGGATTTCTAGTATCATTTGCCGCCCTCGCCGGGTAGGATAAGGTAGCGTTTACCGTCTTTGCCGGTGTCCTTTAGCGCATCAAGCGCGCTAGAAAGCAGCTCTTCGACGGTCTTTTGTCCGCCTAGAGCGCAGGCTACCACCTCCATATCAAAATCGATCTTTTCGTCGTTTAGCATAAAAGAGGTACCGTAAAACATCTCCGTTATGCGCTCGCACGCCTTTTGCGCGCCGACGATATCGGTATGGCGCATCAGCATCGCAAAGCACCCGTCGCCGTAATGCGCCAAAATATCGCTGCGCCTTGAGGTGCGAAGTAACATACGCGAGATGTTTTTTAGCACCGCATGCTTGCTTTTTGAGCCGATGTCTTGCAGCGAGGTTTCTTTTGGCTTGATTAGCATCAGCGAGGATTTGTAGCCGTATTTTTGGATATTACCGGCCTCCATTTCCAGCGTCTTTAGGAAAAATTTTCGGTTATAGATATCAAATTTAGGATCATAGACGGACTGTTCTTCTACTATCTTAAAAACTTTGCCGACCTCATCGTAGCTGGTTTTTATGACCTCGATATGCTTATCCATCAGCGTATTTAGCTTGGCTAGATCATCGCTAAATGCGTTAAAAACGCTTTGATTAGCCAGCAAATTTCCGTTTGGATCAAGGCTGTCTAGGCGCTTTTTAACGACGGTTTTTAGTACGGATAGATTTTTATAAATGAGCGCGACGGCTTGCAACATGCTTTTTATCTGTATAAAGCTATTTTTTACCTCGCGCTCGATGCTGATTTGTCTATCGTCTTCTAGCCTGCCGATTTCATCTTCTATTTTGATGATTTCTCCGACTTTTTTTTTGAAGTCGTCCGGTTGCTTTTCGAGTATTTTTTCAAAAAATATTGAATAATTTTTGGGTATCGAGGGGATATTTTCCTCAGCTAGCTCTTTTATGATAGCCTCGGAAAATCCGTAAATACCCATATCGCTGCCGTTATCCTCGCCTTTTCCCGCGCCGGTGCGTCCAGGATTTTGTGCACTTTGCGGAAGCTGTTTTTCGCTTTTTTTATCGTCTATCTTTAGCAAAATTTACTCTTTATTTAAAGCTTTTTTCCAAAACCTTATCTATCAGTCCGTATTCTTTAGCCTCAGCAGAACTCATGAAAAAGTCCCTGTCGGTGTCTTTTTGGATTTTAGCTAGTTTTTGACCCGTATTTTTAGCTAGGATCGCGTTTAAAATTTCTTTCATACGCAAGATTTCCTTCGCCTGGATCTCTATATCCGTCGCCTGTCCGCGCGCGCCGCCCAAAGGCTGGTGGATCATGATGCGCGAATTTGGTAGCGCATAACGCTTGCCCTGCGCGCCGCAGCTAAGCAAAAACGCGCCCATAGACGCCGCCTGACCTATACAGATCGTGCAGACGTCAGGCTTGATGTAGTTCATCGTATCGTAAATGCTAAATCCGCTCGTTATCACGCCACCGGGGCTGTTTATATATAGATATATGTCTTTGTCCGGATCTTCGGCCTCTAAAAACAGCATCTGAGCCACGATCGCAGACGCCATGCCGTCCTCGATCTCGCCGCTAAGCATTATTATGCGGTCTTTTAGCAGGCGCGAGTAGATGTCGTAGCTTCTCTCGCCCTTGCTCGTGCGCTCGATGACGTAGGGGATGTAGTAGCTCATTACTCCGCCTTTTTCTCTTTTTTATCGTTTTTCTCGCTCTTTAGCGCGAACATCTCGTTAAATAGCTTCTCCTCGATCATCGACATTTTGATCGCAGGTAAAATTCCTTGGTTTTTATAGTTTTCAAGGTGTTGTTTCGGATCTATGCCCGAGCGATACGCCTCGAAGTACACCGCTTGGATCAGCTCTTGGTCGCTTACTTTTATACCTCTGCGGCGCGCTAGCTCGTCTATTATAAACGTTAGCTTCACGCTTTTTACCGCGTCGTCGCGGTATGTCTCGCGCTGTTTGCTTAGAGCGTCTTTATCCTCTCTAAATTTAGCCATCTGCTCAGGCGTAAAGCTACTCCAAGCGCCGCGGAACTGCATATCCATCTCTTGTTCTACGATGTTTTTCGGCACGTCAAAGTTAAATTTAGCCACGATCGCGTCGGCAAATTTAGGCTTTAGCTCCTCGTTTACGTTTTTAGCGTGCTTCTCGGCTTTGATCTGTTCTTTTAGTCTCTCTTCAAATAGCTCGACGCTTACCTTTTCCTCGCCCGGCATGATGCGCTTTAGCGTCTCTTCGTCGATCTCTTCAGGTACTTTTTTACCTTGGATTTCGTGAAGTTTTACTTTAAACGTAGCGTCTTTGCCCGCAAGGTGAGCAGCGCCGTACTCGGCCGGGAATTTAACCTTCACGTCGCGCTCTTCACCGACTTTTAGTCCGATCATACCGTCCTCAAAGCCAGGTATAAACTGACCCGAGCCGATTTCTAGCAGGTAGTTTTCGGCTTTGCCGCCCTCAAACGCAGCGCCGTCTACGAAGCCCTCGAAGTCAAATTTGGCAAAATCTCCCTTTTCAAGCGCGGCTTTTTCCACTTTTTCTAGCGGAGCCATCATTTTTAAAATTTCGTTTTTTCTCTCGTCGATCTCTTTTTTCGTTACACGCGGTGCGCTGACGTTCTCTATCAGCTCCTCGTAGCCGTCGATGTTTATGACGGGTTTAAACGAGATTTCGATCTCCGCGTCGATCTCGTTCTCGCCTCTGTCGAATTTCGTCACGATCGGCTCGCCGATAACTTCTTCGAATTTTCTATTTAGCTCTTTTAAGCCGGCATCTATCGCGTCTTTTAGCGCGTCTTGCTCGGCATCGGCGGTTAGTTCTTTTTCGTAACGTTTTAGCACCACGTTTACCGGCACTTTGCCCGCTCTAAATCCGTCTATTTTCATATTTTTTGCAGCTTTTTTAGCGGCGTTTTCGAGTTTGGCTTTTACGTCCGCGCTCGGTATTTTCGCACTTAGCGAAGCATTTACGGCGTCGATCGCCTTGGTTTTGATTTGCATTAAATTCCTTTAAAAAATAAAAATTTCCTAGAGTGTAGCAAAATTTTCCTTATTCATAGTATAAATTTAAGCGCGCGAAAGGCGAATTTAAGTAAAATCATTTATCAAATTTAAATAGCGAAATTAATCAGGAACGCAAATGCAAAAAAATTTAGAAAACGAGAATTTTAAAAAAGAAAAATTTGAAAGCTGCGTCGAGCAAATGCTAGAGCTAGTGGGCGAAGACCCGCGCAGAGAAGGACTAGCTAAAACTCCCGAGCGCGTTTTTAAAGCTTACGAGTTTTTAACGAGCGGCTACTGGCAAGACCCTAAAGTCGTGCTAAACGATGCGCTATTTGATAGCTCAAACAACGAAATGGTGCTCGTGCGCGATATCGAATTTTACAGCCTTTGCGAGCATCATTTGTTGCCGTTTTTCGGGCGCGTGCACGTGGCCTACATCCCAAATCACAAGGTCGTGGGCCTTAGCAAAATCCCGCGCATGGTAAATATCTTCGCCCGCCGCCTGCAGATACAAGAGCAGCTTACAGAGCAGATCGCGCAGGCCGTGCAAGAGGTCATCAAGCCAAAAGGCGTGGGCGTCGTCATCGAGGCGCGCCACATGTGCGTGGAGATGCGAGGCGTGGGCAAGATCAACTCGACCACGACAACATCGGCGCTGCGAGGATGTTTTTTAAATAGCAGCGAGACTAGGCGCGAGTTTTTCTCCCTTATAAATTCGCACAAAGAAGTGAGATTTTAGTGGGTTTAGATAGCTTAAAATCAAAACTGGGCGCAAATTTATCTCTTTCTAGCGTCTTTGGCGTGATCGAGCGAATTTCTGCTACGACGATAGAGATCTCGGGCCTTCGCCCTAGCATCGGCGACATCGTGCAAATTTGCGCTAAAGATAGGAGCAAAAGCGGACTAGCGATGGTGACAGAAGTGCGGCAAAATACCGCGCTCATCTCTCCTTTTGGCTTTGTAGAAGGCTACAAGATCGGCGACTTCGTCTATCAAAGCGACCAAGGCATGAAAATCCCAGTCGGCGACGCTCTTTTAGGGCGCGTAGTCGATCCTTTTATGAATCCAAAAGACGGCAAAGGCGCGATCGCCGCGACCGAATACGCCCCGATAATGCGCGCTCCGATCGATGCGATGAAGCGCGGGTTGATAGATGAAATTTTTAGCGTCGGGGTTAAAAGCATCGACGGGCTGCTAACCTGCGGCAAAGGCCAAAAACTTGGCATATTCGCAGGCTCTGGCGTAGGTAAAAGCACGCTCATGGGTATGATAGTAAAAAACTCGCAAACCCCGATCAAGGTTGTCGCGCTTATCGGCGAGCGCGGCCGCGAAGTGCCGGAGTTTATAGAGAAAAATTTACGTGGCGATCTAAGCGGAACCGTCGTCATCGTAGCCACCAGCGACGATAGCCCGCTGATGCGAAAATACGGCGCTTTTTGCGCGATGAGCGTGGCAGAATACTTCAAAAATCAAGGCAAAGACGTGCTTTTTATCATGGATAGCGTGACCAGGTTTGCCATGGCGCAGCGAGAGATCGGGCTGGCGCTAGGCGAACCGCCGACGTCTAAGGGCTACCCGCCCTCCGTACTCACCCTACTGCCTCAGCTGATGGAGCGCGCGGGCAAAGAGGAAGGCAAGGGCAGTATAACGGCCTTTTTCACAGTACTAGTCGACGGCGACGACATGAGCGATCCGATAGCCGACCAGAGCCGCTCGATCCTAGACGGCCACATCGTGCTTAGCCGCGAGATGACGGACTTTGGCATCTATCCGCCTATAAACATCCTAAACTCCGCCTCGCGCGTGATGAGCGACATCGCGACCAAAGAGCACAGAGCAAACGCCGCCAAGCTAAAGCGCCTCTACTCGCTCCTTAAAGAAAACGAAGTCCTGCTACGCATCGGCGCATATCAAAAAGGCAGCGACAAAGAGCTTGATCTTGCTATCTCGAAAAAAGAATTTATAGATAACTTCCTAAAACAAGACTCCGAAGAGGGCTTTAGCTTCGAGCAGACGCAAGAGCTGCTAGGCGGGATAAATTAGCCTCAAATTTGTAAAAAGGCAAAAATGAAAAAAATTTTAGCGATGCTGCTTCTAGGCTTACTCGGTCTTGAAGCTAAGATAATCGGGCAGGGCGAGCTAGCGGACTACGGGCTGGTTTTTACGGACGGCAATGCCGTGGATAAAGACGGCAACATAAAAGCCGTAGGTAAAAATTTTATGGTCACGGGAAGCTTTTCCGACGGTCTTTGTGTGGTTTTTATAGGCGAACAGACCTTTTTTATGGACGAAAACGGCAGATTCGCCGTGCGTTTGGCGCCCGGTACGGGCTTTAAAACCAGCTTTACCGAGGGGCTAGCAGCCATCGTCAAAAACGGTAAATTCGGCTTCATAGACAAAACGGGCAGGGTCGTGGTAGAACCCAAATTCGACTATACGGGTATAGCTTTTGGAGACGGCGCGATGATTGTAGGCGAGATGAAATACGGCAGGATGAAATACGGCTACGTGGATAAAAACGGCAAAACTATCATTCCTCCGCGCTACGACGAGGCAACGTATTTTTCCGAAGGGTTAGCCTCGGTGCGTATCGCCGACAAATGGAGCGTGATAGACAAAAGCGGAGCTACCGTTTCAAAGCTAAATTTGGGCCGCCCGGTAACTTTTAAGGAAGGCTTGGCGCCCGTAAAATTTAACGGACTCTACGGCTTTGTGAACAAGGGCGCAAACATCGTTATAGAGCCTAAATTTGAATTAGCGTCACTCTTTAGCGAAGGGCTGGCGGCCGTAAAATCAGGTGGCAAATGGGGCGTTATAGATAAAAGCGGAAATTTTGCGATAGAGCCGCGTTTTGACGAAGCAAATCACTTTAAAGAAGACCGCGCCGTAGTGAGGGTCGGCGAACTGTGGGGCGTTATAGATAAAAGCGGTAAATTTATCCTTGAGCCGCAAAAATTCGACTATATATTTGACGAGTTTTACGGCGGAATGTTAAATTTCAGCGTAAATAGAAAAAGCGGTTGCCTAGACATAGACGGCAAGGTCGCCATAGAACCAAAATTTGATAGCATATTTGTTTTTGAGGGCGACGCGACGGCCGCTAGCATAGACTACAAACGCGTGTTTATCGACAAAAAGGGCCGAATTTTGCCTATTTCTTACTACTTTGAGATAGAAGATTGAGCCAAATAGCGCAAAGGATGAAATTGCCGCGCGGCGAGATTTTGCGGGGCGGTAAATTTAAATCCGCGCAGCGACTAAATGCCTAAACTATAGGCGAAACGGCTATTTTAAGTAAATTTAGGGCGGATTTGCACGAGAGTTTGCGAATTTAACAAAAACCAAATAAAACGGAAAAAGAATGCGAAATTTAATAAAAACCGCGCTTGCAAGCGCGCTAATTCTTAGCGGCTGCGCGAGCGGTAAAAACTACGCAAATCCGCATCTAGCGCAGCTAAAAGGGCAACATATCCTAACCCTCGTAGACCGCGCGGATTTTGCCGACGTTTGCGTGCGAGAGGACGGGGCTAAGGTTTATTATTTGCAAAATAGCGCAAAAAGCGGCGAGCCGGGGCGGACTTGCGATGAGACGGCGCCTGGCAAACTAAACGCGGCGTTTTTCGTCACCGACGAGGACGGCGTCATAACGGACTACGACGAGATAGGGGGCGAGCCCGTAGCTAACTACGAGCCGATGTTTGCGGATCTGTTTAGTCCGCTAAAGGACGAGAGGTGAGGCTTGCGCTTTGGCTAACGATACTTGCGGTAAATCTCGCCTCGGGCGAGCTTTTTGACGCCGTTAAAAGCGAATATTTAAAGCTTTTTAACGAACAAAACTACGGCGCCGCGCTAGAAATAGCTTTGCAAGCCGCAGAGGGCGCGGACGCGCAGGCGCAGCTAGAGGCGGGCTACGTTTACGAGACGATTTACGAGGACTACGTTCGTGCGGTGCGCTATTACAAGCTCTCCGCAAGCCGCGGCGAACCGCAAGCGGCACTAAATTTGGGCTATTTGTTTTTGCGGATGAGCGATTATTCGCGCGCGCTAGGCTATATCGGCGAGGCTTTAAAGCGGCAGGAGGCGCTTGGCAGCGAGCATGCGGCGGACGGGTATTATCGCCGCGGCATGGTTAGGCTAGATCCGCGCAGAGGCAAGCTTCATGACCCAAAGGCTGCCGCTGCGGACTTTGCTAACGCCGCGCGTCTAGGCGGAGCGGACGGGACGTTTATGCTTGGCGTTTGCTACGGCCTTGGCGTAGGCGTGAGCGCGGACGAGCAAAAAAGCGACGAACTCATAGAACAAGCCGCCGGCCTAGGCAGCGAGGATGCGCGCAAGGTTTTAAGCGGTTTTGCTAGCATTGCGGACTTTGTTTTTAAATAGTCCTTTGCCGCGGTTAGGGCGGCTTTGATTTGAGGTTAAATTTAGCGGCAAAGCCTTGCTAAACTAGACAAGCGCCCGCAAAAAAAATCGGCGCAAGAGTTTAGCTCGTTTGCAAAAAGCGGACGAAATCGCAACCATTTTAAGATGCGCGTCCGGTTTTAAAGGCTAAATTTAGGGCGTGAGGCTTGCCGGTAAATTTAGCTATTTTTGCGCGAGCAAGCGCAATACAAGGAGAAAATTTGAGCAGAAATTATGACGAAAATCCGCTGGTTTTACAGGATGATTTTTACCGCATTGCGCTTGGCTGCGCCTTCTTGCTCGGTATTAACCTTTCTATGATATTTCTGATATTTTTTAGCGGCATAGTGGACTGGCGAAGCGGCTCATTTTGGGAGGTTTTTAGGGCTGAGGCGATGCGAGACCCTAGGTTTGTTTCGATATTTGGTAGCGGTATTCTTATGAATATTTTAGCCGCCACCGACCTAATCAAAAAACTCAAAAATCCCTCGCTCGTTTACCTTTACGAGGATAAAATTTTCCAAACCAAAAAAGGAATAACGATAAATTTGGCAGATATCGTCCAAATGCGAAAATCGCCCTATCAAATTTTAGGAGCGATACCGAAAAATCCGCTTTCCGCGATAGTGATCCCGTTTATGTTCGTTTTGGCCGCATTTATTTTTTATGCGCTGATTTTTATCGCAAAATGCGTGCTTAGAGCCTTTGATAAGGACGTAAATTTAAGCTACTTTTGCAACCTTGCCCTGTTTAGCGAGACTGGCGTTATAAATATTTATTTCATCTCAAAATCAGACTACGCCGCGGTGCGGGAGTATTTTAGGGCAAAACTGGGCGCTGATATTTCGGGCGCACCATGGACGATTAAATTTTACGACGCCAGAAACCTCCAACGATTTTAAATTCGGCGGCCGCTTTCGTGTTTGCTTTGCGTCAAATTTGGCCGAACAAGGATGCGATTTATCCTGGGTCGCCGTAAAATTTACATCTTAAAGATGCGGGTTTTGCGCGCCGAGATTTGGCCGCCTTTGTCTCAAGTCTGCGGCACGAGTTTTGATTTACTGCGTGCGGTTGTCAAGTTTCTGGGTTTCATTTCTGCAAATTTCATTAACCTGCTCGCCTTCGCTATTTTGCAAGATAACCTCGTAGTCCGTGATTTCGCGACCTTTGTTATAACCCTTGATATATCTGAATCTTGATAAAACTATTTTAAAAGATTTTACGTCGTCTAAGGAGTATTTATCGCCAAGCTTTACGTAGTTAAAATTCCTACTAGTAAGCGTATGAAAATTATTAAATTTTTGCTTTAAATTTAGCGTATAAATTGCCGTGGATGCAGCGCCGTTATCACAGCTATTGATTTTGCTCTCATCAAAGGCGAGCGCGAGGCAAATTTCATCTCCGCAGATAACCTTGATATCTTTGGCGCCGCTGTTTATACGTATGGTTTGTCGCCATCCCTCGCCAGGGATCTCAAAGATATTGCGAGCGAGCTTTTTGGCTATCTCATCTCCGACATAGCCTTTGGCTTCAGATTTATAAGCCCAGCCGAGCCCAGAGTAGTTCGGTTTTTGCGGAAAATCCGCAAGCGGAATTTGAACTCGCTTATAGCGTTTAAATTTTCCTCGGTGCCTTGCGGAGCCGCAAAAGAGGTGCCCCTCATAGAGTGTAGATTAAAGAAACCGATAAATTTCCTCACGACCTTATACGCCGTTTGAGAAAATATCTTGGCTTCGTTTTCAAAAAGCGAAATATCATAGATGCCGTAGCTATAATATCTAAGCTTTCTACCCACCCAATCCTCATTCGGCGAGCGGTTAATTTCGTAATATCCGTAGTAGCGCTCCGGCATATCTTTTTGTAACAAAAAGTCGTTGCTGTATTTATATCTAAGCCAGACTCCAAATTCATCTTTAATATATAAATAGTCGAATTCCGCACCTTTGGCAAAATAGCTTTCATCTAGAAAAAATACCGGCCTTTTTTCACTTACCGACAGTACGGGAGCCCGGGGTAATTTTTTCAATTCTCTCTCAAACCGCTTATTTATGTAATCGCATGCCGGATCTTCGCTTAATTCGGGATCACAACCCAAAGGTGGATCAAATAACCACCACAATATAAACCACAATACTGCATACACGGCAATAACGCCGCATAAAACGCAAAGAGCTTTTTTAAAAAAATTCATGCTAGTATTTCTACCCCATTTTACCTGAAAAACTCTAAACTTAAACGCCGGTCTCACCTTTTTTCACCGTACTAAATTCGGGCTTATTTTGATAAATTTAACCCAAAATGCAAAATTTCTAATTTTTAAATTTTCTAAAACCTTAAGAAATCAAACTAAGTTTAGGATATATTTTATCTTTTTATATCAAATTTGACCGAAAGACCGACGTTTTGCTCATTTGATAAGGAATTTCAATATATAAACTCTATCAAAAAACGGCTAAATTTGAAAAAATTAAGCTAAAATTTTAATCAAAAATTTATAAAATTTGTTATATTATCCTCGCGAAAATAAAAGGGATAAAATATATCCTAATTGATAAAGGTCAAGCGTGAGAGTATATCTAGACAATAATGCCACGACGATGGTCGATCCTGAAGCTTTCGAGCTTATGAAGCCGTTTTTTTGCGAGAAATACGGCAATCCAAACTCGCTGCATAAATTCGGCTCAGAGACGCACCCCGCGCTTCGCCGCGCGATGGATCAGCTCTATGCGGGCATAAACGCGAGCGATAGCGACGATATCGTGGTAACAAGCTGCGCCACCGAGAGCAACAACTGGGTGGCTAAGGGCGTGTTTTTCGATCATATATTAGATAAAGAAAAGGATCACGTCGTAATCAGCGCCGTCGAGCATCCGGCGATCGCGGCGACGTTTGAGTCGCTCAAGAAATACGGCGTGCGCGTGAGCTACGTACCCGTAAACGAAAACGGTCTGCTCGATCCAAACGATCTAAGAAAGCTCATCGACGACAAAACCGCGCTCGTTAGCATCATGTGGGCAAATAACGAAACGGGCACGATTTTCCCGATCAAAGAGTGCGCACAGATCGCTCACGAGTACGGCGCGCTATTTCACACCGACGCGACGCAAACCGTCGGTAAGATCAAGATAAACGTGCGCGAGATGGGCGTGGATTTTATGAGCTTTTCGGCGCATAAATTTCACGGACCAAAAGGCGTAGGCGGCCTATATATCAAAGACTCGCAAAAGCTAACGAGCCTGCTTCACGGCGGCGAACACATGGGCGGCAGACGTAGCGGGACGCTTGACGTCGCGGGCATCGTCGGAATGGCGCAAGCGCTGGAAAACAGCAACAAGCTAATCGAGTTTGAAAATCTGCACGTTAGACGCCTGCGCGACAAGCTCGAGGACGCACTGCTACAGCTGCCCGACGTCTCGGTCGTGGGAGATCGCGCCCATAGGCTACCAAACACCATCCTAGCGGCCATAAAAGGCGTCGAGGGCGAGGCGATGCTGTGGGATCTAAATCAGGCCGGTATCGCGGCATCTACGGGCTCGGCGTGCGCGTCCGAGACGCTAGAGAGCAACCCGATAATGGAAGCCATCGGAGCTAGCAGCGATCTGGCGCACACGGCGCTAAGACTGTCGCTGTCGAGGTTTAATACCGAAGAAGAGATCGACTACGCGATAGAGCGTATCAAAAAGGCGGTGGTGAGGTTAAGGGGTATTTCAAGCACGTACGCCTACAATCCTAACGGCAAGTAGCGGCTCGTCTTTTGAGCGCCTTTGAATGAGTTTGAAATTTTCGCCCTGCGGCAGACTATCTGTCTAGCCTTGGGACGAAAATTTCCGCACAACATTCAAATCCATCTCAAATTACTTCGCCTTAACAATTTAAATTTCACAAATTTGGTTCAAATTTGGGTTTTTAAAAGTCTAAATTTGAGTTAAATTTAAAAGGAAGCAGGCGGCAGTATTTTTGGTTTAGACGAGGCAAAATCGACCGAAGCAAGGGCGCGGACTAGTCGTCCGTAACCGCAGCTGAGCGAGATTTTAACGAAGTATAAAGCAAAAAGACAACGCCTCTAAAAAGGAAATAAAATGGCAAAAAATAATCTAATCGGCGGCTCCATCTGGGACGAATACTCACAAAACGTCCAAGACCGCATGAACAATCCCAAATTTATGGGCGAGATAACGCAGGACGAGGCAAAAGCAAGAGGCGGTAAGCTCATTGTAGCGGATTTTGGCGCCGAAAGCTGCGGCGACGCGGTGAGGCTGTATTGGCTCGTGGATGAGAAAACCGACCGCATCATGGACGCTAAATTTAAAAGCTTTGGCTGCGGTACGGCGGTGGCAAGCTCGGATACTATGGCTGAGCTTTGCGTCGGCAAGACCGTGGACGAAGCGGTCAAAATCACCAACATCGACGTGGAAAAAGCCATGCGCGACACGCCCGACGTCCCTGCCGTCCCACCGCAAAAGATGCACTGCTCGGTCATGGCCTACGACGTCATCAAGGCCGCCGCAGCGCAGTACAAGGGCGTGGATCCTGAGCATTTCGAGGACGAGATCATCGTGTGCGAGTGCGCGCGCGTTAGCCTAGGCACGATCAAAGAGGTCATCCGCCTAAACGACCTACACACGGTCGAGGAGATCACGCAATACACCAAAGCAGGCGCCTTTTGCAAGTCCTGCGTGCGCCCTGGCGGACACGAAAAGCGCGAGTACTATCTCGTCGATATCCTCGCAGACACTAGAGCCGAGATGGAGCGAGAGAAAAAGCAAGCCCTCATCGACGCGCAGGCTGCGGGTAAATTTGACGACGTGAGCTTTGAAAATATGACCGTCGTGGGCCAGCTAAAAGCCATCGAAAGCGTCATAGATAGGGATATCCGCCCGATGCTGATGATGGACGGCGGTAATATGGAAATCCTCGATCTGCAAAAGGACGCCGAGGGCAAATTTGACGTCTATATCCGCTATATGGGTGCTTGCAGTGGCTGCGCGAGCGGCGCGACGGGCACGCTATACGCGATCGAAAACGTATTGCAAGAAAACCTTAGTCCAAATATACGCGTTTTGCCTATCTGATCTGCTTTACACGGGAAATTTGACGCGGCTTGGGGCTCAAATTTGCGCTAAATTCGGGCGGTTTGTTTGCCGTCCGAAAAACCAGCCGCAAAAAGTTAGCTATTTATAAAGGGTAAATTGTTTTAGAGACAAGAATCTAGCCGCGAGTATTAAATTTCGGGAATCTTCCCGAAATTAAGCCCTTTTATTTTCTAAACGGTTTAAAACAGGTTTTAGAAACTCGTCAAATTCGTCCTGCGTTAGCACTCTTTTGCCTAGTTTTTCCTTGCACTCTTTGCCAAGCTCGCATAAAACCTCTCGGTTTGCTATACTTTGAGCCTTGCCGTGTCTTGCTAGTACGGTGTTTAGCTCGTGTTCTTCGGAAAAGTTAACCAACTCTCGATCTGTCGCCATTTTAGCTCCTTTGCTAATAATTTTCGCAGATTATACAATTTTTAGCTTTAAAATGTAGCTAAATTTAGCGCCGAATTTGGATACTAAATTTGCCTTGCGGTAGCGATTTTGCCACAGAATTTAGTCTAAATTTACTTGCAAATGCTCAAATTTCTTGCTAAGCAAACGACGGCCGTTGCGGGTAGCGCTGGTTTAGCGGCGGATGCGAGCAAAAAGCTATCGTAGCAATAAGCTCGCGTAAAAGCCGTTGCTCCAAAACCACCAAATGTAAATCCAATCAAGCGGTGAAGTCGGCGTTTTTTAAAATTTTAGAGATTTGCGTTTCTAGCATTTTAGCCTCTTTGCCGCTTTTGCTTAGCGCAGCTCGCGCCCTTAAATTTACGCTCTAATTTTGCTTTTCTCCTTAAATTTATCTTGTAATTTTATTGATATAAAAATGAAATAGACTTAATATATTTTAAAAACTTAAAATGAAATTTAAATATTACCTTAAGTAAGCTTTTTGTAATATTCGCCGTTTTTAAATTTTTAAGGAGATAAGGCAATGAAAATTTCATTTATCGTATGCGCGTTTTTGTCGCTATGCGCAGGCGCAGCAAACGCCGCCGACAGCGTCAAACTTGATGCGGTCGAGGTTACGAACTCGGCGGGCGAGAGCATTTCGGACTCGGGCATTTCCGAGCGTTTTTTACAAAAAGACGCGCTTTTTGGACCGCTAATGGATAAAAAGATCAAGGACATCCCGCTGCAAATCAACACCGTAACCGGCGAGCTAGCGCAAAATTTGGGCGCGAGCGGGCTTGAGAACGTTTGGAGGACGGTGCCAAGCGCCACGGTTAGCTATATGGGATCCGGTTCCGTCACGCGTCCCGGCACTCGCGGTATGTACGGCGGCGTCATCGGAAACAACTACTGGGACGGTTTTATGGTTACCGCGACCGCTGCCGTACCGATGATGATATTTGAAAAACTCGAGGTGCAAAACGGTCTTTCGGGCTCGCTTTACGGCTCGCAGCATCCAAGCGGTATCTTTAACTACACGCGCAAGCGCCCTGTTTCTAACCAAACTATCGTGCGCACGGACTGGAGCGAGAAATCAAATTTTGGCCTAATGCTAGATACTTTGGATCGCTTTGAAAAGGTCGGCTACCGCGGTTTTTTTATTTTAACGACGGCGAAGGCTTCGTAAAAAAAGTACCAAACGTAGCAAACTGGCAAATTTAGCGCTTGATTTTTATCCGACCGACAGGCTTGCTATCGAGACCAATTTTACCTATTACAACTACATCAGATACGGCTACGGCGGACGCTTGATGTCTCCGCAAACGGGCGGCGTAGCTAATTTTAAAGTACCTAACGCCATCTCAAACGATACGCAGTGGCTCGGGCAAGAGTGGTCGAGTATGGATTTAGAAAGCTACAACGCTAGCATCAAATTTAAATACGATTTTAGCGAAAACTGGTACGGCGAAGCGGGCTACAACTACCACATTTCAGATCGCTACACCGTAGAGCAAGGACACACGCTAACTGGCAATAACGGCGAGGTTTCTACCTCCGTGCAAAATCACGGAAGCAAAGCGCCTAGATTTATCTTGCAAAGCTGGTTTGCCAAAGCGATGGGAAACGTCCAAACGGGCAGTATAGAGCATAACCTCGGTATCTCGACCTACGGCTATATCTACGAGTCAAAAACGAATGATCCGGTCGGCGGTAACTCGAATTTAAGAAATCAGCGCTGGGGCAATTTTAGTAAATTTAACATGCCGAATAACTTTTACAAATCAGGCGGCCTAAAAAAGGCGATTTATTTTAAAACCTACAACGCGACTTTAGCCGACGATATCAAATTTAACGATAAATTTAGCTTCCTAGGCGCGCTAACGTATACCTGGGTAAACCAAAAAAGCTACGCAAACAAACCGACTAATAACGACCCTAGAATCCAAGTCGGAGATAATACCGACAAGGAGCTAACGTGGCTAGCCGGACTAACGTATAGACCGTTTGATAACACAAGCATTTATTTCACCTACTCAAACAGTATCCAAGTAGACGGCCTAGTACCGCCTAACTACGATGCCGGCAGGACGCTAGTATACGTAAAACCGGTCAAAACGAAACAATACGAACTTGGCGCAAAAATGACGCTTGGCGGCGTAGACCTATCTAGCGCGCTCTTTCAGATTGAAAGGCCGCTTTATTATAGAGTCAGCAACGGCGTTTTTGCAAAGCAAGGCAAGCAAGTCAACCGCGGCCTAGAAGCGACCGCAGGCGGAAAGCTAGGCGAATACGTGAGCGTTTACGGCGGCTTTATGCTACTTGACGCGAAGCTAAAAGACACCTATCTGGGTGCGATGAATAAAAAATACGTAGTGGGCGCACCTAAATTTCAGTCAAACGTCGTGTTTGATTTCGCCGTACCGAATACCGATAAGCTAAATTTCATGACGAATTTACACTACACCGGCAAACGTTACGTCGATGATAGAAATACCCAGAGCGTGGACGGCTATTTTACGGCCGATCTTGGCGTTAGATACGCGACTAAATCATGGCTAGGCAAGCAAACGACGCTAAGATTTAACGTCAATAATATCTTTGATAAAAAATACTACGTAAGCGTACGCCCCGGCGAGAGCGATGGAGCCGGAACCGGTACGACCGATCTATATCTAGGCGATAGCAGAAACTTCATGGCATCGTTCGAGGTTAAATTCTAGCCTCTTAAATCTATCGGACGAAAGATCTAATTTCGTCCGATAATCTTTCAATTTTCGTCAAATTTAAGCTTTTTACATCGTCATTTTTCAAATTTAACCCAAAAAAACGTTTGCTCATATTTTCAATTTACGAAATTAAATTTTTCTACTTCATTTATCAAAATACCTAAAATTCCGATAATCGTTAATGTATGCGTTTTTAGTGATAAAGTTAGATTTTTGCATATTTGTTTTTTAAGTTTTATAAAAGTTTAAGTTGTTAATATTCGCTCAGATTTTAATACGAAATCAAATTTATTC
Organism: uncultured Campylobacter sp.; assembly: GCF_963526985.1. Taxonomy (NCBI): domain Bacteria; kingdom Pseudomonadati; phylum Campylobacterota; class Epsilonproteobacteria; order Campylobacterales; family Campylobacteraceae; genus Campylobacter; species uncultured Campylobacter sp. The sequence continues at coordinate 56,694 of NZ_CAURPW010000008.1, read as the reverse complement.
ACAAAGGACAAATCATGTTTAGCGCAAGAAATCAACTAGCTGCACAAATAACAGAGGTAAGAGAGGGAGCGGTAAACTCTCTAATCGTAGCAAAATTGCAAGGCGGAGAGACCGTAAAAGCAACCGTAACCGTAGATAGCCAAAAAGAGCTAGGACTAGCGGCCGGCAAGAAAGTAGTTTATCTATTTAAGGCTTCTTCTATCATAGTAGCTAAAGGCGATAACGGTCTAAAGCTAAGCGCTACCAACCAACTAAAAGGTAAGGTGGTAAAAGTAACAGAGGGAGCGGTAAATGCCGAAGTAGATATCCAGATAACAGGCGGAGATAAACTAAGCGCCATCATCACTAACGAATCTGCTAAAAACCTATCTCTAAAAGCGGGCGATGAAGTAACGGCTATCATTAAAGCTAGCCACATCATCATCGGTGCTTAATTCTTTAAATGGCGAGCGTTTTAATTAATGCTCGCTAAACTAAACCCAATAACTCAAATCAAATTTACTAACTTAACTAGCAAGGCGGAGCGACTTTGCTGGTTTAAATTTGATCCAAATCTATTTCACTTAATTAAAAACCAAATTTAACCGTTTTTATCTACTCGCACGAACGCCCAGTGCATAAATCCTTGCTTCGGTTTGTATTTGCCGCTGTTAAAATACTCCGCTAGCCGCGCCTCCTCCGTTTCGCTTAGCTCGCCGCCAAGCCCCCAGCGCGTCTTTTGTATGAGCTCCTCGGCACTCGTAGTAGGACCTGCATGACACCGAGCTTTTATATAGTCAAGGCTAGGCAAATAACCCATTTGAAACAAGATGTTTAAAAGATAGACGAAGTCGGGCTTTTGCTCCACCTTACGCCCTATCGCATCCAAAATCTCATCATCCACGAAGCTGCCGCCGACCTTAAACGTGATGTAAAGCGATTTTTTAGTCTTTGAAAGAAGCTTATTAAGCGCAGCTTTTAGATCGTCCACCTCAAGGCAGCGCGAGGCCAAAACCGCGTCGCACGCGGGCACGTCCGACCAGTCGTCCTCAAAGGCTTTTTGCGCGAATTTAACGTTTTTAGCGCCGTAAATTTGAGCGTTCTCTCGGGCAAACTCTAGCATCTTAGGCGAAAAGTCGTAGCCGTAAATTTGATCCGCTTTTTTCGCCGCCAGCACGCTTAGCGCGCCCGCTCCGCACGCAAAATCAAGCAGCGTAGAAACGTCCGTAAAATCGATCTTATCTATAAATTCTCGCGCGTAGGCGCTTTTCATCACGCCCTCGTTGAAGCTCGGAGCCTTTTTGTCCCAGTCCTCTGCAAATTTTTTGCCGAATGAACTTCTTGCCTTTTGCGCCTTATAAAGTGCGTCAAAGTCGATCTCGTCGTAGTTTGAAGGTAAAATCATAATCTATCCTCGTATCTTTCGTAGTTTATGCTGTAAATTTTATCGATATTTTCGGCATTTATGAGCTGCTCGCTGCGCCCGAAGGCTAAAATTTCGCCGTCTTTTATAAATAGCGTCAAATTTGAAACGAACTTCGCATGCCGCGGGTAGTGCGTCGTCTGCACGAAGGTATAGCCCTCATCTCCCAGCGCTTTTATCATCTCGAGCAGCTTGATCTGATTGCCGAAGTCCAGCCCGTTTGTCGGCTCGTCCATAAAGATCGCTTTAGTGCCCTGAACCAGCGTGCGCGCGATGTACGCCAGCTGCCGCTCGCCGCCGCTAACCCTTGTGTAGGGCGCGTTTTTTAGATGAGCGATACCCATCTTTTCCAGCGCCTGCTCGGCTAGCTTTTTATCCGCCGCGCTAAAGCTAGAAAACAGCGGCGTCCTACACAGCGCGCCCATCAGCGCGACATCAAAGACGCTGTAGTCATAGGACGGCGTGTGCGTCTGCGGCACGTAGGCGACGAGTGAGGCGAGCTCCTTTTTACCGTAGTCGCGCACGCTTTTGCCCGCGATTAGTACCTCGCCCTCAAATTTTAAAAACCCGAGCATTATGCGAAGCAGGGTGCTTTTGCCGCTGCCGTTGGCGCCTAGGATGCTTAGTGTATCGCCCGTCGCGACGTCAAAGCTGATGCCATTTAGCACGGGCTTATCGCGGTACGCAAAGCGCAAATTTCGCACTTCTATCAAATTTTCTCGCATCAAAAGCTCCTCTTGGCGCGGCGAAGCACGATGATAAACATCGGGATGCCAAATAGCGAGGTGACGATGCCGATAGGGATCTCAAAGGTAAAAATGAGCCGCGAGAAGCTGTCGCAAAAGAGCAGAAATATCGCGCCGATCATCGCCGAGCTAGCTAGCACCGCGCGGTTGTCGGCGCCGAAGATAAAGCGCGCGATGTGCGGCACGATAAGCCCGATCCAGCCGATGATGCCCGCGATCGTCACGCTAAGCGCGCTAACGAAGGTCGCGACTAGGATGATGAAAATTTTAACTCGCGCCACGTTTACGCCCAGGCTCTTTGCCTCCTCCTCGCCAAGGCTTAGCGCGTTCAGGTATTTGCCGCTAAGCGCTAGCAGCAAAACGCCCGCGCACATCGGCAGGATTGAAATCTCTATGAAGCTTTTGGACGCAAAGCCGAGGCTGCCCATCAAAAAATAGGTGATAGCAGGAAGCGCGTCATTGGGATCTGCGGCGTATTTTAGCACCGAGAGCAGCGAGGTAAAGAGCGAGCCGCTGATGACGCCGCCCAGCACTAGCACGATGACGCTGCCGCTACGCGAATACAGCGCCGAGACGCCCAGTGCCACCGCCACGGCAAGAAAACCGAAGCCGAATGTGCTAAGCTGGATAAGGTATTCATTGAGCCTAAAAAACATCCCGACTGCTGCGCCAAATCCCGCGCCGCTTAGCACGCCCAGGATCGAGGGACTTACGAGCGGGTTTACGAACATCGCCTGATACGCCGCGCCGCTGATAGCTAGGCTCGCGCCGATGAGCACGCAGGCAAGTATGCGCGGCAGGCGGATCTCGAGTAAGAGCGTGTGCATGACTTCATACTCTTTTAAATTTTCGCCTTTTAAAAGAGCGGTGACGTAGTTTATGTAATCGCTCGCGCCAAAGCCGTATTTGCCAAGTAATATCGAGCCTGCGACGCAAAGCGCCAGCAGCAGGGTTAAAAATGCAAACGCTTTTTTGCTCATTTTTCTTTACTCACTCGGCGCCCCGTCCTAAAATTTTATAAATTTGCTCGTCCGTGAGCTCAAGATCCAAAAATAGCTTGTAAAACTCGCGCGTCTCGCGAGCCATGTCAAATTTAAACGCCTCGGGGTAGGTCAAATTTATCAGCCATTTTAACCCCAAAAACCTCATAAACGAAGGCGGGCGATCAAACCACGAAAAGGGCTCGCGCGGGATGTAAAACGCCTTTTTGTTTTTCACCGCGCCCAGCAGCTGCCACTTCGGATCGCCGTAAATTTTATCAAACAGCTCCTTTTCGTAGACGAGGATGACTTCGGGGTCGTATTTAACGAGCTGCTCGAAGCTGATTTTTACGCGCCCGAAGGATTTGGCATTTGGATCCTCGCTGCACTTATGCACGTTTTGCGCGCCTGCTCGCTCGATGAGCGTAGCGTGCCACGAGCCCTCGCACTCGGTGGCTAGCCCGTCGCCGCCTTGCGCGTAGTAAATTTTTACCTTTTGTAGGTTGTTTTTCTTAATGTATTCCTCGATCTGCTCGGTCAAATTTAACGACTCTTTCGCGTAATTTACGAGGCGCGCGGCGCGCTCCTTTTTGCCCGTCACCTCGCCTAAAATTTCAAACCCGTCCAGATAATCCTCAAGCTTCGTCGCGCTTAGATAGAGCATCGGTTTTTTGATAGAGCCGAAAACCTCGCTCATCTTTTTGATGTTGCGCGAGCTTGCGTTTACGAGGATGAGATCTGGGTTTAGGCGCAGCAGCATCTCGGCGTTTGGGATCTTACCCTGACCGAAAAAGCCTCCCACGACGGGCTGCTCTTGCACCTCTTTTTTGACGTAGGGGCGCTCGTAATCATTCCATTCGAAATTCGTGCCGCTGATTTTAGAAGGATCAAGCGCGTAAAGCATATATAAAAGCGGCGGCGAGCTGGCATAAATTTTAGCTGGAGCGCCTTGCAGCTGCTCGATATTTTCGCTGTTTTGAGCGATGTAGTCTTTGATCTGCACCTCGCTCATCGCAAAGCAGAAATTTGCGGCCGTAATTAGAAAAATTAGGATTTTTTTAAACATTTTTTGCCTTTAAATTTAAAAGAGCTTGCTAATGAATTCTATCAAAATTCATTAGCAAACCAGCTGTAAAAAGCTGGTTTGAGTGATTTAGAATTTATATCTTACGTTTGTAAAGAAAATTCTTCCTTCCTCAGGAAAGCCCTCTCTGTACTCGTAGTTTTTGTCAAATAAATTCGACACGCCCGCTTCAAAGCTTAAAGCTTCGGTCGGCTTGTAGGTAAATTTAAGATTAGTTACGCCAAAGCCCGCGGTTTTATGATCTACGTGACCGGCTCTGGTAGGCACCCTAGACCATAAGCTTGAGCTTAGCTCTTGAGAAGCGTAGACGCTAAATTTCGGTAAAATTTTATAATCTACGTATAAAAATCCTTTATGCTTCGGCAAATCGTAAACTAAGGCGTCTTTGCCGTTTTCTTTGTATTTTGCGCTCATATAGGTATAGTTGCCGCCTAGCTCTAAATCGCGCGTAGCAAAGTAGCTCGCTCCAATCTCAAATCCCTTGTAATAAGCTCTATCGACGTTTACGGCCATGTCCCTGGTTTGCCCGAATTTCGTAACGCTGGTAGAGCCGATAGCGTCTTTAACTCTTGAGTAAAATACCGCCGTCTCTAATCTCAAAGCCTCGCCGAAATTTCTTTGGTAGCCGACCTCATAGTGGTTTGCTATTTCCGGTTTCAGATACGGATTTGCGAAAAATCTACCGAATTTTTCGCTATATCTATCTTTCATGCTGGCAAAATAGGTCTTTTTCGCAAAGCTTAGGCTTAGCTCGTCCTCGCCGTCAAAGCTGTGCTTGATAGCGGCTTGGTAGTTAAAGGCGTGTTTTTTGTCTACGTCAAACGAAGTAAGCTTATAGTTGGCCGGGTTGTTGCGACCGCCTCCGCCGCCGCCGCCACCGCCGCCACCGCGGAATTGGATATAGTCCTCGGCTTTTACGGCGTCTCTAACGTCGTAGCTAACGCCTAAAATCAATCTAGTAAAATCGCTAAATTTGTAAGTGTTTTCAAGAGCAAAGCTATAAGTCTTATCTACAAAGGTAACGGTCGGTTCGGTGCCAAACATCCCCGTATAATGAACCCTATATCCCGAGTGTTTGTCGCGTTTGTAGTTTGCGGCAAATTTAAGCGTATCTTTATCGCCTATATTTCCGCCCGTCTCTAAGCTAAATCCATACGCCGTATCTTTATATTTGCTATCTTCCAGGGCGCTGATATCATACATCTCGTTTTTAAATTCGTCCGCAAAGGCTTTGGTGTTTATATAAAGGCTATTTGCGAATTCCGTATGCGACAAGAAGTAAATACTCTGTCTATCCCACTGCGGCCACTCCCACAAGCGGTCTTTTTGAGAGAAAGCCGCGTATCTGCCGGTATACATAGGCTGCTCTTTCTCGCCTTTTTGATTTACGTACGCTACGGCGTATTCGTCGGTTTCGTTTGGCGTAAAGCCGAATTTTATATTAAATTTCTTATCGCGTTGCACGGAGTTGTCGCGCCTGCCGCCGTCCTCATTGCCGGTTATTTTTTGATCAAATTTACGAGATAGCTGCTGACCCGCGTCCTCCATGTAGCTGCCGCTTGCTTGCGCGTAAAATAGCTCTTGCTTTGTGCCGATGCTAAAATCGACGTTATTGCCGTAGGTTTTTGCGTTTTTGCCCGTCTCAAAGCCGTAGCCTAGGCTGCCCTCAAACTCTTTGCTAGGCTTTTTGGTGATTAAATTTATCGCGCCGCCCATCGTGTTTGGGCCGTAAAGCACCGAGCTTGAGCCCTTTGAGATATCTATGCGGCTTAGATCAAAGGTCGTAAATCGCCCGAAATCGGCGTTGCCGTCATAAGGCACGTAAACGGGAATGCCGTCGATAAAAAGCGGAGTTCTGCGCGCATCAAAGCCGCGAACGTAGAAATTTTGCTCGGCGCGCGGGCCTTTTTTATCCACATAGACGCCCGGCGTGCTGTAAGCAACCTGTGAAAGGCGTTTGATGTTATCTTTTTGCATCTGCTTTTCATTGATTACGACTACGTTCGCGTCGCTTTTTTGCAAGCCGCCTACGTTTTGCGTGACTTCGACCTTACCCAGCGTAAAAACCTCGCCGTGCAGCGCCGCCGCGGCGCAACACGCGATCAGACCGATTTTTCTCACGATAACTCCTTAAAAATCAAGTTTTTATTTTATACTTTATAAAATACGTTTTTATAGCGTCTAATATTACTAAAATATAAAAATATAATTTTATTTTACGAATAGTTAAATTCGACTTAAATATTAAGGAAGCTAAAATGAAATTTAAATTTCTGCTTTGCATCGACGATACGGACGAACTTGGCGGCGAGATTTCTACGGGACTGCTCGCCGAAGACATAGCCGCATTTATCGGCTCTTTCGCGCCCGTTTCTTTCGTCACGCGCCATCAGCTTTTGCTAGATCCGCGCATCAACTACACCTCGCACAACAGTTGCATGTGCCTAGAAGCTGCGCTAGACGAGGCGCAAAAGCAGAGCGCGCTAAATTTTACCATTGAACTGCTAGGGCGCAAATGCGCGCCTAGCGCCGAGCCCGGCATCGCGGCGGCCTTTGAAAAAGATATCGCAAATACGCAAGGGCTGATAAATTTCGGCAAGAGCGCAAAGGAGATATTTTTAAATCCGCAGCAGGCGTTTGAGGAGGCCGCCTTGCAAAACGTCTTTTTAAAAGAGCTAAAAAGCGGTGCTCGCGGCGTCATCGGCGCGCTTGCTGGCATAGGGCTTAGGCTTAGCGGAAGCGACGGAAAAATCAGAGGCAAATTTGAGTTAGAAAAGTCAAATTTGAGCGTACGCGAGCTTTTGGATTTAAATTTTATCGAGGCGGTCGCGGATGAGAATTTTAAACCTCTCTTGCCCGATGAGCGCGTAAATTTAATCGGCGCGCTAAAGCCCGTATTCTTGGATTTTAAGGTGACTCTACTCGTCAAAAAAGAATCGGGCGGCGGATTTAGAAATTTAAGCGTAAAAGAGCTTCGGGATTTTTGATGAGCTTAAATTTTAACGAAAAGGGCGAGTTTAGATTTGGTAAATTTAACTACGAAAAAGCGCGTGAAACCGCGCAAAACTGCGCTAAATTTAAGCTAGATAACGACGAAGAGGAGACGAGCTTCGGCGGCGAGAGGAGCTGCTACGACTGCGCGTTTAGGCGCTGGAGCGCGCAGAGTTTTATCTGCGGCTTTGGGCAAATATCGGCCCGCATCAATGGCGCGCGGTAGTTTTGATTTATGCCGTTTTTCTAAATTTTCCGCCGCCTTTAAATTTAAGCTCGCCGCAAAATCTCTTGCCGAATTTCGCCTCGACGATGAGAACCAGCACGAAAAATATCTTTTCGTCGTTTAAAGAAGCGATTTGGCGCAGGGTTTGATCTGCGCCGCTAAATTTGACGCCGTTTTTGCGTAAAGTTTGGCAAAACTCAGCCTCGTCAAAGCCCAGCTTTTGCGAGATTTGAGAAATCGTGTAGGGCTCGAGCGAGGCGATGATGCGGTCCATGTTGCACATGCTAGGATTTTTGCGGCGAGTTACGACGTCCGTAAATTCGTTTGCGAGCTTAACGAGCTTTTTCTTGCGATTTATCACGTGCAAAAGCGCAGCCAAAACGACCAAAAAGCCAGCAAATTTATGCGCGCCCATCCAAAACTCGCCGTACTCTCCCAGCGCAAAATTTAGCCCCGAAAACGCGAGCAAACTAAGCCCCAAAATCAGCGCGCAAACTAGGCAAAATTTATAAATAATCTCGAATTTAAGCATAAAATCTCCCAAAATATATTTTCGTAATTATACATTTTTAAAATAAGCAATATTTTAAGGACAGATTTTATCCTTTTATTGACGCAAATCATTCGATTAAATTCGCGTTTTGGATAAACTATCGCCCGAATTTTCACATCACAAAGGAGAAAAGTATGCGTGAATACAAGAAGTATTGGTGGGCGCTAGTAGCTGTCGTTACTATTGCCTTCGGGATACTCGGCTATTACGGCGTAGAGGTTTACCGCGAAGCGCCGCCGGTGGTGAGTTTCGCCGATAAAAACGGCAAAATAATAGTCGAGCAAGAGCAAATTTATAAAGGTCAAGAGGCCTGGCAGAGCATCGGCGGTATGCAGGTCGGCTCGGTGTGGGGACACGGAGCGTATCAGGCGCCTGACTGGACGGCTGATTGGCTGCATAAAGAGCTAGTCGCGTTTATGGATATCAAGGCAAATCAGCTTTACGGAGCCAAATTTGACGCTCTAAACGCCGAGCAACAAGCCAACATCAAGGCTCTAACCAAGAGCGAATACCGCACGAATACGCTAAAAAACGGCGTTATAACGATCAGCGACGAGAGGATCGCGGCGGCAAAGGTAGTGCGTGACGAGTATAACGGGCTTTTCGGTAACGATCCGAAATACCAAAAATTGCGCGAAAACTACGCGATGAAAAACAACACGCTAGCTAAAGAAGAAAACCGCGAGCAGTTAAACGATTTCTTCTTTTGGGCGACCTGGGCCACGGCGACGAATCGCCCAAACAGCGAGGCTACGTACACCAACAACTGGCCGCACGAGCCGCTAATCGACAACGTTCCGACGAAAGAAAACGTATTTTGGACGATTATTAGCGTTACGATTTTGGTCGCGGGTGTGGGCTTACTGGTTTGGTTTTCAAATTTCTACGGCGAAAAAGACCACGAGAAACTCGCTCCTATCGACGCCGATCCACTTTCAAGGCTAAATTTGACTCCGTCTCAAAAGGCGCTTGGCAAATACCTTTTCGTAGCGCTCGCGCTATTTGTTTTCCAGATCATGATAGGCGGCTTCGTGGCGCACTATACGGTCGAGGGACAGGAGTTTTACGGTATAAATTTATCCGAGCACATCCCGTACTCTTTGGCGCGCACTTGGCATATCCAAGCGAGCATTTTCTGGATCGCGACGGGCTTTTTAGCGGCCGGACTTTTCCTAGCGCCTATCATCAACGGCGGCAAGGATCCTAAATTTCAAAAACTAGGCGTTGATTTGCTTTTCTACGCGCTGCTTTTCCTAGTCGTGGGTAGCTTTATCGGCGAGTACATGGCGATAGCGGGCAAGATGGAAACGTCTACTAGCTTTTGGCTTGGACACCAAGGATACGAGTATATCGAGCTTGGCAGGGTTTGGCAGCTTATTTTGTTTGTCGGTCTTGTTATCTGGATGGCGCTCGTACTTCGCGGATTCGTCGGCGGATTTAAGGCTGACGGCGATAAAAACCTGCTAGCTATCTTTACGGCTTCTGCTATCGCGGTGGGACTTTTCTACGGCGCGGGGCTATTTTACGGACAAAGAAGCCCGCTACCGGTGATGGAATACTGGCGCTGGTGGGTCGTTCACCTTTGGGTCGAGGGCTTTTTCGAGGTGTTTGCGACCGCGTCGCTTGCGTTCGTGTTTGCCTCTTTGGGTCTAGTCGGTAAAAAATTTGCGACTTACTCAACCCTAGCAAGCGCTAGCTTATTCTTAATGGGCGGCATTCCTGGTACCTTCCACCACCTTTATTTTGCTGGAACCACTACTCCGATCATGGCGGTGGGCGCTAGCTTTTCCGCGCTTGAGGTCGTGCCTTTGGTGCTTCTTGGGGCAGAGGCCTTTCATCAGTATTCGCTTCAGTTCGCGCAAAGCTGGGCAAAAAATCTCAAGTGGCCGCTTTACTGCTTTATCGCGGTGGCGTTTTGGAATATGCTGGGTGCTGGCGTGTTTGGTTTCCTTATCAACCCGCCGCTATTTTTGTTCTACATCCAGGGTCTAAACACCACTTCGGTGCACGGACACGCGGCGCTATTTGGCGTTTACGGATTTTTGGCGCTAGGTTTTGTTTGGCTCGTGGCGCTTTACCTTTTCAAAGGGCAAGAATTTAACGACAAGCTGATGAAAGTGGGCTTTTGGTCGCTAAATGCGGGACTAATGCTAATGATTTTAGCGTCGCTGCTTCCGATCGGTCTTTATCAAGCCGTCGCCGCGATAGACGTGGGCATGTGGTACGCTAGAAGCGCGGAGTTTTTGCAGATGGATCACTTGCAAAATTTACGCTGGCTAAGGATGATCGGCGATACGATCTTCATCATCGGCGGCATTTGCTTCTTTATCCAGATTCTTAAATTTATCGCGGGAAGCTGCGGCTGCAAGGCCAAAGCCTAATCCCTCTAAGCCCCTATTTTAGGGGCTTAGCTTCTTCTAAACTTCTATCTTGTAAAATTCGTCCCAAAGGACGAAAATGCAAAAATTTAAAAAATATCTCCGAAATTTTATCTTTGGCTTCTTGATTACCCTGCACGTTACGGCGTTTGCGGCGATAAACTACGCTTTTCCGCACTACGACGAGGCGATCATTACGGGCGGCGAGGTTAAACGCATGGACAAAGACGGCTTTATCGACGCGCAAAATCCCGCCGACGGTCCGACGCGCGACGTGTATTTTATCTACACGCGCGAGATTAACGGCACGAAGGTGATGCCGTATCGAAACGAAGACACGGGCTGGGGCTTGCCGCTTTATTTTAAATTTAACTCAGCCGACGTCCAGGCCGCCGCCCAGAGTTTAGTGGGCGAAGGCAGGGCGCAGATCAAATACTACGGCTGGCGCATCGCGATGTTTGATATGTTTAGAAACGCCGTTTCGGTAAAAAAGCTAAAAGAGGGCGAAATGCGCGCAAATCCTATTTTTAGCTATATATTTTACGCTTTGACGGCGGTTTCGTTTGGGGTTTGCGCCGTTTTTGTTAGAAGGAAATTTAAAGACGAGCCAAGCTCAAATTTATAATCCAAGCCAAATATGAGCGGCTTTTCGTCGCCTCGCTCAAATTTGACTAGGTGAGGACGGCAAATTTGACGTAAAATTTGAGACCAAAGGATATGCGTGAGCGAGCTATACATCTTTATTTCCGAGCTTTGCTCTCTGATAAACGAAAATTTAAAAAAGAATTTTTACTTTCAGGCGGGCTTGTTTTTGGTTATAGTTTTGCTTGGATTTTTGACGGTTTGGATGCGGGATTAGTCAAATTTGAGCGGACAAATTTGACTAGGACGAGCTAAATTTAACGGACGTAAACCGCGTTAAATTTAGCATTAAAAAGCAAATTTAAAAAATCCCTAAAAAATATCATTTGCAAAGTAGCCTATAATCCAAAAACATATCGCGATAGTCACAAACCAGCCCATCCCTGCGCTTTTGGCATAAAACAAAAAGGCTAGTACGCAAACTAAGGCTAAATCCGTTCTAGTCAGACTTATTCTCCTGTGCGCGCGCCGCCGTCAAATTTAACGCAGTATAGCCGCCGCACGCAAATTTACTCTTTTATGTTATCGGGCAGCATCGGTTTGCCTAGCAAAAATCCCTGCGCGTATTTGATACCGAATTTTTTTATCTCGGCGAGGATCTCTTCTGAGCTGACAAACTCCGCCACGACGTTGTAGCCCTGTCTTGCGGCAAAGTCGATGATGGTTTGCAGCAAGTAGCGGGCGTTTTGATCAAATGGTAATTTTTTGATAATCGAGCCGTCGATCTTGATCGTGTCGATATCAAGCTCCAAGATACGGTAGTAGTTGGAGTAGCCGCTACCAAAATCATCGATCGAGATTTTGCAGTCGTAGGCACGGACCTTATTGATGAAATCATTTACGATATTATAATCGTCCACGCCTTCGCTCTCTAATATCTCAAAATACACGCGCTCGGGGCTAGAGCATACGCGTAGTTTTTTCTCGATGAGCTCTCTTATGCTCTCGTTTGTGATATCGCTACTTGAAAGATTCATCGAAAAACCCACGTTTTCAAATCTCTCGACCAGCCTAAAGACGTGTTCGATGACCTTTTTGGTGATGTCGTTATAAAGCGAAATTTTCTTTGCGATATCAAGAAATTCGCCCGGATAGCGTATCTTGCCGTTTTCGTCGATGAGGCGCACGAGCACTTCGTAGTATTTGATCCGCGCGCCTTGGCCGGATACGTCGTAGATGGGCTGGCACTCGACGATAACGGTGTCGTTATATAGAGCGCTTTCGATGGTGCGCGACATGATTTGGTTGTGGTAGTACTGCTGCTCGATGTAGCTATTTTCGGTATAAAACTGCGCCGCTTCGCCCCTTTGCACGGCCTCGTGGTGGGCTAGCATGGCTTGAGTTAGGCGGTTTGTCTGCACCGTGTCTTGAGGCATGCTGACGCCTAAGGTTATTTTTATGTTAGGTATGGATTCTCGCTCGCCGTCTACGGTTACGTAGAGGTTTTGCGTTTTGAAATAATCTACGAATCGCTTAGCGTCCCTGTTTGCGTCTTCGCCGTTATACCAGATGCAAAACTCGTCAAACTGCACTCTGTAGATATCCGCGTCCATCGCGTAAGTATCTATACAAAGCTTTAGCGTAGAGGCAAACGAGGCGATGATAAGGTCTACGGTTTTGGTCTTGTAAAAAAATCTAAAATCCATAAAATTGTTTATGTTTATGTAGATTATCATCCCGCTAGGATGGCGCTCCATGCGCTGCGTGAGCGCGAAGTAGCTGCCAAATCCCGTTAGCTTGTCTATGAGGGCTTCGTTTTGTAGCTGCTTGTTTTTATCTTCGAGCTCTTTTGTTATCGCTATCTCTTTGGTTCTATCAAATTTGATCGCCATATAGCCGTCTTTGTAGCCTTTTTCGTTAAAAAGCGGCGAGAAAACGACTTGCTCGCGTATTAATTTACCGCTTTTGGTTTTGCTGATTAGCTCATCAGCGCGCCAGATATTATCGTTTTCTATCGTGTCTAGCATCCTTTGATAAAACTCTTGCGGATGTAAGCCCGATTTTAGTAAATTTATATTTTTGCCGCTTATTTCTTCAAATTTATAACCCGTGTTTTGCTCGAAAATTTTATTTACGTATCTAACTTGCTTATTTAGATCGGTAAAAGCGATGGAGTTAAAGCTGTTATCTACGGCTTGTTCGAAGCGATTTAGCAGTCTGATGTTGTTTCTAGCCCTAATATACGATAGATAAATAAACGCCGCCGTAATCCCGAAAAGTACGAACACGAAAATCGTCGTGCCGCGTAAATTCGACGTTACGCGCTCTACGTAGGCATCGTTTTTACTTCTTAGCTCGTATAGCTTTTTGCTTAGATTTAGGTCTTGTATGCTAGCTAGCGTCCGCTCTGCTTCCTCGTAGCGACGCAGCAGCTTTTGCGCGCTTTGTAAAAAATCTTTCTCGCGCTCGTTTAAATTTAGGCTCTCATAGCCTTTTAGCAGCTCTTTAGCGCCGTTTATGTCGGCACTTATACCGTATCTAATCAGCAAAATTTTAGGCAGTAGCTCGCTAAAACGCGAGTCGTTTAAAGAGCTAAATTTCAGCATCGTTTCTTCAAAACTAAGCTTTGCCAGAGCGCTAAGGGAGTTAAATTTATCGATTAGCTCGCTTTTTTTATCAAACGCTTCTCGTATCTCGTTTACCGCCCCCTCGCCGATAGCTAGCCGCTCAAACGATGCCAGCTTGCCGGAGCTTAAATTTAACAAATCGTTTTTAAGACTGGCCGCATATCTCATCGTCGCATCGTAATCAGCCTGCAAAAACGTCCTTTTTAGTGCAAAGTCTATCTCGTCGTCGGAGTCTATCATGTCTTCTATCGCGCCTTTGTATTCGTAGGCTTTGATTACGTCTTTGGTGGCTTTTTGCGTCATCACCGTACCGAAAAACGCGATACAAGCGATGATGAAAAGTAAAATTTTGTGAAAGATTATTTTGTGTTTCATTTTAAAATTTCCGGTCGTTCGCCGCTTAAGGCAAGCAAAAATTTATAAAGCAATCTTGTCTGCTCGTCGCTTAACTCGTAACCGATACGCTCTTTGGCGATAAATTTTATCGCGTCTTTTAGATCCGCTATCTCGCCGCTATAAAGATAGGGCGCGGTTTTTTCGATATTTCTTAGGCTAGGCACTTTGTAGCGAACCTGTTTGCCTTTATCGCCGGAGCTTAGCTCGTAATAGATATTAGCGCCTAGATTGACCCCGCCGTGGCAGTTTATGCAGCCGATTTTTTTAAATAGCTCAAACCCGCGCTTTTCCTCATCATCAAAAACGCTCTCGTCGCCGCCGATAAATTTGTCGAATTTGGCGTTTGGCGTAACGAGGGCTTTTTCGAAATTTACCAGCGCGTCGGCGATGTTTTCAAAGCTTACGCCGTCCGGGTAAAGCCGCTCGAACTCTTTTTTATAAACCGCGTTTAGACCGACCTTTTCTTCTAGCTTTTTAGGCTCTTCGCCCAACTGTTCTTTGCCGGTTAGACTCTGTTTTACCTGCTCTTTTATATCTTTTACGCGGCCGTCTTTAAAAAATATAAAATTTAGCGCCGAATTTAGCGCCGTAGGCGGGCTGGCTTCTTTGTCGGCGGAGATTTTTACGTTTTTTTTACTCGTACCGCTTAAGTCCCAGTAAAGGTTGTGGCATTTATCGCAAGATAGCGTTCCGCTGGGGCTTAGCGAGGCATCGAAAAACAGCTCCTTGCCTAGTCTGGCTTTTTGTTCGTCAAATTTCGGCTGAGCGACCGGAGATAAAACGTGCGAAGCGGCGAAAGCTTGAACGCAAAAGAAGCATAAAACGCACGAAAATATCTGCAAAAACGCTCGCGGCAACTAAAATCCTTTTTAAATTTTAAATAAATATCGCGATTATATCTTAAAAAACTAAAAGCTTCATTGAAGAGACGATTTTTTCCGTCACGAAGCCGTCCTGTGCGATACTCTCTAGCCGCGATCTGACCGTGTTTTCCTCGTGTGCAAAATTTGCTATCTGTAAATGCCAAAGCGCGTTTTGCGTCATCTCCTCAAGCGTGCGTTTTTGTTCGCGAGACTCCTCGAGCACGCAGGAGTTAAAAATGATATTTTCGCGGCGCAAGTACTCTTCGAAAAAATTAGCCTTTTCTTTAAAGCACCCTCTCTGCGAGCCTTCGTAAAAAAGCTCCAAAACGCTTGAATAACGCGGTTTGTTCCACCAAAGATAGACCCTTTTTTCGCCCAAATTTATAAATTTACTAAAATCCTCCTCGTCTGCGATCGCAGGGCTCATCGTGCTAAAAGCAACGTCGTAAACGCGGTTTGGATTAAAGTTTTTAAAATCGCTTTGAACGGCGGTTAAATTTGAAATATTAAATTTCGCCGCGTCTTCAAGCATGACTTTTAGCATTTCGCCCGAGATATCCATGCCGGTTATCTCGCGGCAAATTTGCGCTAAAAGTAGCGTATGCACGCCCGTGCCGCAGCCGATATCTACAACGCATTTACCGTCAAATTTGACGCCAAATTCCTCGATCTTAGCGTATAGCTGCCTTTGAAAAACGCTAGGCTCGCCCGTAAATCTCGTATAGCTCGACGCCTTTTTGTCCCACATCTCTTTCATTTTGTTTGCCTTTAAATTTTTGCTACAATTTTAGCGTTTTTAGGAGCGAAAATGAAAATTTTTTATTACGAATTTATCGTGGGCGAGGATGCCATCGACGTGAACCATCACGCAAATAACGCTCACTACGTCATCTGGATGCAAGAAGCGGCAAACGCGCACTCAAACGCCGTGGGCGATCTCATCGAGACAAATCTCGCGCAAAACCGCACGTGGATGGTGCGCAGACACGAGATAGACTATCTGGGGCAGCTATTTTTGGGCGATAAGGTGCGCGTGAAAACCTGGACGCAGCCCGAAAAAAGAAGCTGCTCGAAGCGTTTTTACGAGTTTAGTAAAGATGGAGCGCCAGTTGCTAGCGCAGTGACGACTTACGTATTTTATAATCTCGCGCGCGGTCGTCCGATCGCGATACCGCCGGAGATCGCAAAGCTTTACGAGGATTAGTTTTATAGCGCCCGCGTCAAATTTGAGTTTTTAAATTTGACGCGGTAACCGCTTTAAATTTAGCAGAGCGCGTTTTTATAAATTTGCGGCGATTTTTTTCGGAAGTCGTTTTTTAAATTTAATGTCGGTAAGCAAATTTGAGTTCGGAATTTATCGCCAAATTTAAGCGCAAATTTTAAAAGCAGTCGTCGCAAACGCCCTTAACTACGACGCTTTTGACATGATTTTGTTTTAGGCGCGGCATGTCGATATTAGTCATCTTGTGGCAGACGTCGCAGACGAAATACGCCTTTGCTCCGCTTTCAAGTTCGTAGAAATTTTTTCGGTTATTTTCGCTTTTTAGCACGATGCCCTTAGCTTCAAAAAGGTCCATACAGCGGTAAAACGTGGTTTTGTTTGCGCCTATTTGGGCTAAAATTTCATCATAGCTAAGCGGCGCGGCGGTGGCGCGTAAGATGCGTAAAATCTCGAGTCTAAGCGGAGTGATTTTGATATCATTTTTCGTTAAAAGCTCCTCAAAAGCGGCTTTTTCTTCCAAATTTTCGCCCATATTTTTCCTCCGCGTTAAGAATTTTAGGGTATTATACCTTGAGAAAAATTAATTTGCAACTAAGTTGCTTTTGATATAATTTCGCCCAAATTTTAACACGGAAAGGATAAAAATGAGAAAAATTTTCGCGTTTTTATGTTTGGGCTTAGTCGCGCTCTACGCCAAAGGGCAAGTTAGCGTCAGTATTTTGCCGCAGGAGTATTTCGTCAAGCAAATCGCGGGCGAGGCCGTCGAGGTAAACGTGATGGTGGGCAAAGGAGCCGATCCGCACACGTACGAACCAAAGCCGAAGCAAATGACCGCGCTGGAAAAAAGCGATCTTTATTTTGCTATCGGGATCGAGTTTGAGGATGCTTGGTTGCCGAAATTTCAAAAATCATATCCAAATCTCAAAATCGTAAAAACCGACGCGGGCGTGGAAAAGATCAAATTTGAAGGTCACCACGAACACGGCGAACACGATCATCACCATGACGCCAAGCACGAGCACGCCGATCACGATCACCACGATCACGAGCATCACCACGGCGAATTTGACCCGCACATCTGGCTGGATCCAGTTTTGGTAAAAATCCAAGCTAAAAATATCGCCGCCGCGCTAATCGAAAAATACCCTGAAAACAAGGCGCTTTTTGAGGCGAATTTAGCTAAATTTGAAGCTAAGCTTGACGAGCTTGACGGCTTTATCAAAAGCACTCTAGCAAACGTCAAAAACCGCGAATTTATCGTATATCACCCGTCTTGGGGCTACTTTGCTAAGCGTTACGATTTAGAGCAAATCGCGATCGAAGTAGAGGGCAAGGAACCAAAACCCGCACAGCTAAAAGAGCTCATCGAGGAAGCCAAAGAGCACGGCGTGAAGGTCATTTTCGTCGCTCCGCAGTTTTCTAAAAAAGCCGCGCAAACCGTCGCTAAAGAAAGCGGCGCTAGCGTCGTAGAGATTGATCAATTGCCGCTTGATTGGGACGCCGAGCTACGCAAAACGGCGCAAATTTTCGCAAAGAGCCTGTAAATGAAATTTGGACGCATATTTGCCGTTTTAGCGCTTTTTGCGTCCTTTTTTAGCTTCGCGCATGCCTGTGCGCTCTGTGCGCTTTACACTCCGACCGCACACGCCGAGATCAAATTTAACCTGCAAGGCGAGACGATAAAAACGGCCACCGTAACCTGGACGTTTTCTGAAAATTTCACCGAACTCACGCTGCAAAGCTACGACGAAAATGCCGATAAGGCGCTTAGCAAAAACGAAGCGTGGAAGGTACAAAAATCCTTGCTCGACTACATCGTTCCGCGCGGCTACCTAACTAGCGTGGGCTACTACGACGGCGCGGGCGAGACCGTAAATTTACACGCCAAAACGCTCTCGCAGCGGGTCTATCTGGAGGGCGGCAGGCTAAATTTCGAGTATATTTTAGAGCTAAATTTAGCGGTCAAAGACGGCCGCGTCGTCACGGTCGAGATTTTTGACCGCGAGGGATTTTTTAACTTTAAAATAAACTCACCCGACCCCTACGCGCTCACCGATAAAATTTATCTCGTGCCAAACGTAAATTTGCATGCGGCGTTTTTTGAAATGACCTCAAAAGCGCCTAAAATAGAACCCGCAAAGCCCGAGCTTAGCTCGCTAGTTAAGCCGCAAAATAAGCAAAATTTAGAGCAAATCGACGCGGCGGATAAAGCCAAATTTGACTCGGTTTCTAGCATGAGCCTTCAGTTTTTGGAGCGCCTAAAAGAGCTCATCAAGATAAATAGCGCCGAGCTAAACGCGCTAAATTTCGCCTTGCTGGCCGCGGTTAGCTTCTTTTACGGCTTTTTGCACGCAGCAGGCCCCGGGCATGCTAAGATGCTAACGGCTAGCTACTTCGTCGCAAACGGCGGCAGCTACTCGCGTGCGCTAGCTTTTGCGATGAAGGTCGGGTTCGCACACGTGGCGGGAGCGTTTTTGCTCGTGCTTTTTAGCTACGTTTTTTTAAACGCGTTTTTGACGAATAAGGTTAGCGATATGGCGGGCGCGATGACGAAAATCTCGGCTGTAACGATCGTTTGCGTGAGTGTTTATATGATCTACGCCAAGCTTAAAAAAACGGCTCTAAAACCTAAATTTAGCTTTGCCGCCGCGCCTGTCTCAGGCGAAAACGGCGCAAAAGGGGCGAGTAAAGTTTTTGGTTCAAATTTAGCTTTTGCTTCAAATTTGAGCGCAAATTCCGTCAAATTTAGTCCTGCCGCTCACGAGAGCGAGTGCGGCTGCGCGGCTTGCAAGGCCTCTAACGAAGTGCCAAAAACCGCTAGCGAGTGGCTCGTGGTGCTAGCAGGATCGCTCGTGCCGTGTCCTGGCACGCTGCTGGTTTTCGTGCTAGCCTTTAGCCTAAACAGCTACGCGGCGGGGCTTGCTAGCGGCCTGTTTATGGGGCTTGGCATGGGCGCGGTGATATTTCTGGCGGCAGTTTGCGGCTTTAAGCTAAAGGGCGCGGCGAGATTTCGCACGCTGCGGACTTGCTGCGAGTTTGCCGCGCTTTTTGCGATGCTGGGGCTTGGCGTTTTTATGTTTTATATTTCGGGTAAAGTGAGCGTTTTATGAGCGATATTTCGGTGCGAAATTTGAGCTTTGGTTACGATGAAAACCTCGTGTTTGAGGGCATAAATTTAGAATACGACTGCAAGGATTTTCTAGCCGTCATAGGCCCAAACGGCGGCGGTAAAAGCACGCTTTTAAAGCTGATGTTAGGCCTAAACAAGCCAAGCGGCGGCACGATCGAGGTGTTTGGCCAGGAGCCTGCTAGCGTGAGCAAGGCCGTGGGCTACGTCCCGCAAAATATCCCGATAAATCAAAGCTTCCCGATGCGCGTGCTCGAGGTCGTTTTGATGGGGCGGATAGATAAAAAGCTGTTTGGATTTTACGGCAAGGACGACAAGATAGAGGCCGAGGCGGCGCTGGAGCGCGTCGGGATGGGCGAATTTACGCGGCGCAAGATCGGCGAGCTAAGCGGCGGACAGCGCCAACGCGTCTATATCGCGCGAGCGCTTTGCGCAAAGGCTAAAATTTTGATGCTAGACGAACCCACCGCCAGTATCGATACGAAAGGCCAGGCAGACGTTTATAAGCTGCTAAAGCAGATAAACGTCGAGGGTACGGGCGTCGTGCTCATCAGCCACGACGTAAATTTGACGCTAAATTTCGCCACCAAGGTCGCCTACGTCAATCACGATCTTTTCATGCACGAGATCTCGCACGGCTCAAAGCAGGATTTTATCGAGCATTTAGCCAGAGATCATAGGCATTTTTGCGATGTGGAGGTGGCGTTGAAAGAGTGCGGCTGCGGACATCGTTAGGCGATTTGCGGCTTGTCTTTTGAGCGTCTTTGAATGAGCTTGCAAAAATATCGCTGCGGCAACCTATTTGGTTAGCCTTGCTTATTTTTGCTTCACAACATTCAAATCCATCTCAAAATACTGCGCCTTAACTTTTTGTGTTCAAATTTGGCATTAAATTTACAAATTTGAGTTGCCGAAACCTGTATCTTGACGGCGTTAAATTTAACTATGTCGTAAATTTAAAACGTGCGGCGCGATAGCGCGTTCGCACCCCGCTAACGTGCAGTGGGGATGGTGGGGGTTTGGGGGCGGAAGGGGCGACGCTTCGTAAGTAGAAACCCCTTCCGCCTCCAAAGAAAAAGAAAAGTCGGATATAAAAGGGAGCTCTTTTGCTTCAGCTACGCTTCGCAACTGCTGGCAGAGCGTAATTCAAGCCCCCCACCCCCTTTACAACAAAGTAAAAAACAACCTCAAACGGTTGTTTTTTACGAAAAGAATCTAACTAAATTTGACTAATTTAAATTTAGCATCTTAAAGGTGCGGGTCTCGGCGAGCAACGCCAAAAACGCCAAAAAAGTAAAAAGGAAACAAATGCTAGAAGCTCTTAGCTTAAATTTTATGCAAAACGCCCTGCTGGCAGGCATCCTCGTTAGCATCGCTTGCGGCGTGATCGGCACGCTCACGGTCATAAACCGCATGGTTTTTATCGCAGGCGGCATCGCTCACGGCGCATACGGTGGGCTTGGCATCGCGTTTTATTTTTCGCTTGAGCCGCTGTTAGGTGCTAGTCTGTTTTCGCTGTTTTTGGCGCTACTCATCGCTACGATCACGCTCAAAGATAAAAGCAAGATGGACTCGGTTATCGGCGCGCTGTGGGCGTTTGGCATGGCGTTTGGCATCATCCTCACCGACCTGGCGCCTGGCTACAACGTCGATTTGATGAGCTATCTTTTCGGCTCGATTTTGGCCGTGCCGCAGGGCGATCTTGTTTTTATGGCGGTCGCAAACTGCGTCATACTCGCGTCCGTCGCGCTATTTTACCGCCAGTTTGAGGCGCTTAGCTTTGACGCGGAGTTTGCGCGGCTTCGCGGCGTGCGCACAACGCTGCTATACTACGCGCTAACGTGCATGATGGCGCTAAGCGTCGTGATGACGATACGCGCGGTCGGGCTCATACTGGTTATCGCGCTACTCACGATCCCGCCCTACATCGCGGGCGCGATATCAAGCCGCCTGGGCACGATGATGCTAAACGCCGCGTTCATCTCGGCCGCGTTTTGCGTTAGCGGGCTGTGGCTGAGCTTTGAGGCGAATTTAACCAGCGGCGCGAGCATCATCCTCATCGCTTCGGTTTGTTTTTTTGTATTTACGGCGGTAAAGAGGCGGTAAGGCAAGCGTTTCGAGCCAAATTTATTCAAATTTAACGTACGCGGCGCGAATTTGGTTAAATTTGAGCGTTTTGACTTTTGTTTAATTTGCGGGTTTGTCCGAATTTTGCGCCTATTTTTACTTCACTGCGTTTGGATTTCGCACCGAATTTGCCGCTTGAAAGCCGAGATTTGATTGGATTTTCAAATTTTGCCGCGCTTTGTTGGCCTGCTGAATTTAAGCTAAATTTGACAAATTTAGCTTAAATTTTACTTGTAAATTTGACCTCAAAACTACAAAAAGGCTTTTGTTTTGCGGCTTCCAGCATCAAATTTGCGTCCGCCCGTAACGGCAAAAAGCACAATCACGAAAATACGCATCGCCGACTAAATCCAAATCTGCGCCAAAAGCAAATTTTAAATTTATCCGCTAGCAAAATCTTTGACGCCGAGCCACGATTTGTTTAAAGCAAGCTTTGCGGCGGTAACGCTCTAAAATTTGATGCGCGGCCAAGCGTTGCGATCAACGTTTGCTAAGAGAGCCAAAGAGCGCAAAAGCCTGTACATTCGGCTAAATTTAGGGATTAACTAGCTTTCGTTTTACAAAATAAGGCAGTCTTTCCCCTAAAATATGCTCGTTTTTTGAAATATCGTATATCGTTTTTATAAAATTTTGATACTCGTCGCTTTCCTCGTCCGCAACGCAATAAAATAAAAATCTTTTATTTTCATAAAAATAAATCTGGGTTTTAAAGTCTATGATATCGCCGCCGCTAGTCTCTAGATACCTAAAATACACGTCGCCGATACCGACCGTATCGCCGCGTTTGGTTATAAAGCGCCTGTTCGTAACGTAGAGCTTTTTGGCCTTGGCGGTCTTTACGCTTTGGCGCGCAAAAAGGCAAAATAAAAATGCGCAGCCGGCCGTCATGGCGACCCAAAAGACGCCTACGTCAAAGCTCTTGTTGCGCGCGTATAAAAGCAGTATCAAAAGACAAAGCGCGGAGTCGACTTCTTTGTGGACGGTATGCGCGAGCTCAAATTCGCACAAAATTTTCTCGTCGGCATCAAGTTTCATCCACTTTGGTGCCGCTAAATTTTCATCCTCGTTCATTTTTTCCCTTCCTTTGTGCGGTCAAATTTCGCTTTCGATACGCCCAAATTTGAGCAAAATTTGGCACCTAAACTCGCCGTTAAAACCTTAAATTTAACCGCAAAATTCGGCCGTCCCGTATTTAAGCACACAAAAGCCGCTAGCTCAAATTTTCCCGCGATCTTTTGTTTTTATAGTAGCTGCCGACCTCGCTAACGACGATGCCAAAGAGTATGAGCCCGGCTCCTGCTATCTGCACGCCGCTTAGTATCTCGCCGCCGACGAAATACCCCACGATTCCAGCGCTCACGGGCTCAAAGGTAAATATAAGCGAGGTTTTAACGGGCGTGGTGTAGCGCTGCGCCGCGGTTTGCACGAAAAATGCCAAAACCGTCGCAAACACCGACGTAACCGCGACTGCGACGAAAAACGCCTCGTCTAAAACGGGCACGACGCCGCGAGGCTCGAAAATCTGCGCGGCGGCGAAACAAAGCGCCGCCACGGCCGCAAACTGCGCGCTCACCATCCAGTACAGCTCGCACCTGCGCACCAAAACGCCCGTGAAAATGATATGCAGCGCAAAGCCCAGCGCGCAAACGACGCTAAGCCCCTCGCCGACGCCAAAACCAAGCTCGCTGCCCGTTAGAAAATAAAGCCCCGCCGCCGACAAAAACGCGCCGATAAAGGCGTAAACTACGACCTTTTGTCCGAAAAACGCAAGAGCGATAAAGGGCGTAAAAACCGCGTTTAGTCCCGTGATAAAGGCGACGGTGGAGCTTGGGGCGTATTTTAGAGCAAAGGTCTGAAGCGTAAAGGCCGCAAACAAAAGCGCGCCTAAAAATGCGCCGAATCTTAGCGAATTGGGATCGATCTTGCGCGTAAATTTGAGGCTTATGAGCGCCATCAAAACGGCCGAGATCAAAAACCGCCAAAACAAAAGCGTAAAAACGCCGTTTGTCTTTAGCGTCTGGGCCATCGGCAAAAACGTCACGCCCCAGACCACCGCGATAGCAAACAGCGCGAAGTCGGCCTTAAGCTCGGTTGATTTTTTCATCTGATTTCTTTAGCTAAATTTAAGGGGCAAATTTAACGCAATTTGACTAAATTCGGGCTTTATCGCGTCAAATTAAAAGTCGCCGCCGTCTTGCCGGCAGGCGAAACGGTGATAAATTTAAAGCTAAATTTAAGAGGCGATTTTATAAATTTGATTTTGCGGCGAGGTTTTGCTGCGGACGAAACGGCAAGCAAAACCCGCCAAATTTTAAGCTAAATTTTCCTTTTTAGCGCGCAGGTAGCTGCCTATCTCGCTAATCAAAACTCCGACTAAGATAAGCGCTGCGCCGCAAAGCCTATACGCGCTGATGTCCTCGGCGCCGATAAAGTACCCCATCGCTCCTGCGGTTACGGGCTCTAGCGTGAAAAATA
This sequence comes from uncultured Campylobacter sp., assembly GCF_963526985.1. NCBI lineage: Bacteria > Pseudomonadati > Campylobacterota > Epsilonproteobacteria > Campylobacterales > Campylobacteraceae > Campylobacter > uncultured Campylobacter sp. The sequence goes on along the minus strand of NZ_CAURPW010000008.1, from coordinate 32,915 downwards.
TCGCCGTTTTAACCGGCGTGGTAAATTTTTGCATAAGCGCCTGCGCGAAAAACGCAAACGCCGTGCCCAGCACGCCCACGACCAGCATCGCTATGATAAACGCCTTGTCTGCGACCGGCGCGATTTTAGCGTCCTCAAAAACCAAAATAGCCGCAAAACAAAGCGCGATCAGGGTTAAAATTTCAAAATAGACCATATTTACGAGGTCGCATTTTTGCACTAGGCGGTTCGTCAGCACGATGTGAAACGAATAAGCGCAGGCGCAAACCAGAGCCAAAATTTCGCCCAGCCCAAAGCCCACCTTCGTATCGCCTATCATATAAAGCCCCGCCACCGCAAACGCCACGCCCACAAACGCGTAAGAGTAAATTTTGTGCCTAAAAAGCCCCGCTGCGATAAAAGGCACCAAAGCCACGTTTAGCCCGATGATAAAGGCTACGGACGAGGTGTCGGCGTACTTAAACGCGAAAGTCTGGCTGACAAATCCCGCGAACAAAAACAGACCCAAAATCACGCCGGGTTTTATATCAGACGCGCTTACGTTTTTTAGCTTTTTGTAAAAAATCGCCCCGGCTATGATCGCCGCTAGCAAAAATCTCCAAAACAAAACGCCGAAAACCCCGTTAGTAGCAAGCGCGAGCGAGGTAGGCAGATAGCCCAGGCCAAAGACTATCGCAACAAATATCATGCCTACGTCGGCGCGAAATTCCAAACTATTTTTCACTATTCTCCCTTATTTTTATTTAAAAATTCCCTGCAGGATTTTCGTGCCCTGCTCCACGGCGCCGCCTCGTAGCGAGCTTTCCTTCTCGCTCATCACGTTAAATAGCCCGTCTAGCGTCTTGCGCGTAATGTAGTCGTTTAGATCCTCGTTTTCCTGCGGAACGTATTCGCCCGCACCCATGCTAGTAGCGATGCCTTTTAGCTGCTTTGCGGTATCTGATTTTGCCAGCGCGCTACCTGCGACGAACGAATTTAGCCCGTTATAGGCGGTTGCGAAGGTATTGTCGCTCATCATTTTGGTAATGATTGGCTTAAATACGGCTTGCAGCTTCTGGCTCGAGTTTTGTTGCAAAAACTTCGTAAAGCTATCCTTGCCGCCTTCTAGCACCTTTTTCACGTCCGCGTCGCTCATGTTTTTTATCACGCCCGAAAATACGTCCGCAGCTCCCGGCACGGCCGCGCTTGCAGCGTTATTTATCGAGGTTACTAGCTCGTTAGCCCACTTTTCGCCGCCTACTTTTTTAGCCAAATTTGCCGCAGTTTCCAGGCTCTTTGGCAACGGGATTTTAGCCGTTGCGTTTTTTAAAAATCCCCCGTTTGATAGCTCCTTAACGGCCGCGTTTAGAGCCCTGCTGACCGCGCTTTTGTAGTCGCCCGAGTTTGCCGCGCCCAGTATCTGCGCGCCTTGATTTAGCGTCTCTTTATTTAGCGCGTCCTGCCAGCCTGCCGCGTGCGCCGAAGCTGCGAGTAAAAACGCGCATAAAATCAAACTTTTTTTCATTGCTTTTTCCTTCAAGTAAAATTCGGCGGTTATGATATTAAATTTCAGCTTTTAAACGGGTAAATTTGAGCATTTCTCGGGCAAATTTACCCACTTCTTTACGGCGCGGAGGATTAAATTTGCAAAATTTAAATCGCAAATTTGAGCCGTGATTTAAGGGCTAAATTTAAGCGCAAATTTATACGGCGCACTCGTCTGTGCGGCTTCAAATTTCAGACGTCAAATTTAGACGCAAATTTGAGCGAGAGTAACCGAAAAAGGCAAATTTTGAGTTAAAATTAGCCTTTTTGAAAGGGCAAAATGGAGCTTTTACTTCTATCTATCGCGCTTGCTATGGACGCGGCGGCGCTTAGCATCGCAAACGGCGCAAAATACCGCAATCTCGCGCTATCAAAGATTTTATTTATCGCGTTTGTTTTTGGATTTTTTCAGGCGGCGATGCCGCTTGCAGGCTACTTTTTGGGCGCGGCGTTTGCGAGATTTATCGCGCAGATCGATCATTTTATCGCGTTTGCGATTTTGGGCTTTTTGGGCGTAAAAATGATCCGCGAAGCCTGTAGAAACGAGCCCGCGCAGGCCGTGAGCCTTGATACGAGGACGCTGCTTTGCGGCGGATTTGCCACTAGTATCGACGCGCTAGCCGTCGGCGTGACGCTGAGCTTTACGGCTGCAAACATCTGGTTTAGCGCCGCCGTGATCGGCATAGTGTGCTTCGCGCTTAGCGTTGCGGCGTTTTACGTCGGTAAATTTGCGGGAGAGTTTTTGGAGCAAAAGGCGCTGATTTTAGGCGGCGCGATCCTCATCGCACTTGGATTTAAAATTTTAATCACGCACCTTTTAGATCACGGGTTTTTGAGCTAAAGGCTAAATTTAGAATTTAGCGGGCTAGTTTGGCTTTACCGCAAGCGAAAATTTGCCAAAATCGTTAAGCCGGCGTAAATTTAAACGCGGCCGGCAAACGCAGAAACATTTTAAGGAATTTTATGAGCGAAAAATTTAAAATCATAGATGCTTGCGTGCAAGGCGATGTGCGCTATCCTTACGCCCCAAAGCCGTCGCAGGGTAGAGATGCTACGGTAGTGATATACCCGCCTAGCAGACTAGCCGAGGGCATAGCCTTTGCCAAAGAACACGACGTGCGCGTTGTTAGGATAGCAGGCAACCCTAGCGTTGTTTCCTCGCTTGATCTTAGCGCGTTTGAAATCTTTCCCGAGATAGAGATTTTAGAGATTTGGAAGGATTTTAAAATCGGCGAAGTAAAGGGCGCGGAGGCGCTTTACGACACTGAGATGCGAGCTTTGCGATTTTTCGAAAATGCCGAATTCGGGCTTGATTTCTCGCGTTTCAAAAATTTAGAAGCGCTTGAGGCGACGCAAAACAAAAAGATGAAATTTAACCGCCTGCCGCCTACTTTGCGCTACGCTAAACTTTCAAAACTCTCGCACGAAAATTTGGCCGTTTTCCGTGATACGCCAAGACTTGAGCAGCTAGAGCTGGCTTTTACGAGGATTGTGAACCTGGACGGCATAAAGCGTTGCAGCGAACTAAATTTTTTGTTTATATTTTCCGCGCCTAGGCTTACTAACGTAAGCGAGATAAATGCTCTAAAAAAGCTAAAGTGGCTTTATATAGAGCGCTGCAGGCTGCTTAATAGCGCGGCGATAGAAGGCGTGCGGCTAGAGTCGCTAGAGCGTTTCGATGCGCGCTTTAACGCGGAAAATTTGAAATTTTTAGCCAATTTTCCGAATTTGCGAGAATTCTTTTTTAAATACGTAGCAGACGGAGATCTAACGCCCATACTAGAGAGCAAAATCAGCTGCTGCGGCTTTGAAAGCAGGGGGCATTATTCGCATACTTGGAGCAAGCTTCACGACCTACTAAAGGCAAAATACGGCGAAAAATGAAGCAAGATAACGCATGCAGACTAAAACCGGCGCAAACGAAATGAAAATTTTAGGCGACGTCATCGCTCCAAACGTCGGCGTCGGAGGTATATATTTGGGCGAAAACGTTAATGGTATCTTTAGTAAATTAGACAAACTAGGCTACGAAATAAGCGATATACGCGATAACTGCATAAAAATAAAAGAATCGTTTTTGGATATTTATTTCGACCCTATAAATTTTGAAATTTCCCTTATCTCGTGCGGCGTAAATTTTAACGGATATTATAAAACGTCAAAAGGGCGCATCTGGGCCGGGATGAGCGTAGCAGATATCTTGCAAAATACGACCGAGCAGGTCGCTTGGGGCGGATTCGTCGCGGTCGATGGGATTTGGGGTGTCGGGTTTCCTTTGCCGGAAGAATTCGACGATTTTTCCGAATTAACCGATTTTTTAGATTACGATTTCGTTTTTAAAGAGTTATGGGTATATAAAGACGCAAACGCGAATAATTTAAAGGCCAATAAGCGGCGCAAGCGATAGAAATAAAAATTCGGCAAAATCGCAAATGAAGTGTTTTATCTAGTAAGAATAATCGGATGGAAAATAAAAGAAGAGGTCGTTTATTCGGATTTAGCTAATCCGAAACAAGGCTTGTCGGCGGCGGCTTATACGGATTCGCATAGAGATATCCTTTTAACTAGAAATTATTGCTATTTAAATACGTTAGTAGTTAATAAAGATTTAAAAGATGAAATCTTAACTCTTTTTCGTAACCCTTTTTTGTACTCGCTAGGCGAATGGAAAAAGCTATCGTAATTAGTGCGGCTTGGTCGGCGACTAAGTTTTGGCATCTTCAAAAAAAATCGTATATAGGCTTATCGATTATATTTTTGACGCTATTTAAGTAACTAAAATACTCGTCGAAACAAATGGCGTTAAGCTCGTTTTGATAAATAAATAATCGCATACGCCCCCCCCTTTTTTTATCGTTCGGTTATTGCTCTAGCGGTTAAATTTACCCTCTGCCGCCGTAAAGCACCGCGCAAGTGCCAAGCAGGCAAATCGCGCCGCCGATTAAGCCCCATTTAGTAAAGGCTTGCTTTTATACAAAATGCAGCCAAAGCAGCGACGAGACGATATAAATGCCGCCGTAGACGGCGTAAGCACGTCCGGCAAATCTAAATTTACCCGCGTCAAAATAAAAGCAAACATCGCGAGCGATGCCCCGCCGAACCCCAAAAACAGCGCGCTTTTGTAATACACGCCCAAAAGCTAAAGCAGCCCAAAATCTCAAAAAACGCCGCCGCGAAATAAAGCAAGATTTCTTTTAGCAAAGTCCGTCCAAATCGATCTCTATGCCCACGGGGCAGTGATCAGAGCCCATGACGTCGCTTAGGATAAACGCGTCTTTTAGGCGGTCTTTGAGGCTTGATGAAATGAAAAAATAATCGATCCTCCAGCCGACGTTTTTGGCGCGGGCGTTAAAGCGGTAGCTCCACCACGAATACGCATCCGCGACGTCGCCGCGCACGTGCCGAAAGGTGTCGATAAATCCGCGCGAGACGACCTCGTCCAGCCACGCGCGCTCGATGGGCAAAAAGCCTGAGGTTTTGGCGTTTGCTTTGGGGTTTTTGAGGTCGATTTCGCGGTGCGCGGTGTTTACGTCGCCGCAAAATATCACGTCTTTTCCCTGTTTTACGAGCTCCTGTATATAAGCTAAAAATTTAGCGTAAAAATCCATCTTGTAAGCTAGGCGAGTCTCGTCTTTTTGGCCGTTTGGAAAGTAGATGTTAAAAAGCGCGACGTTGCCGAATCGATGCTCCAAAACCCGCCCTTCGTCGTCGTTAAAAAACGCCGCTTTTTGCGTGGCGGAGCTAAATTTAGCCAGACTCATCACGCCGGAATACCCGGCTCTGGTCGCCGAATTTACGCTGATTTCGTTAAATCCGAGCTTATAAATCTCGGCGGGCACGTCGCTTTCGCGTACCTTGATCTCCTGAAGGCCCAAAAAATCGGGCTTTTGCTGCTCTAGCCAAGCAAAGCCGTCTTTAGCGGCGACGGCGCGCAGTCCGTTTACGTTCCAGCTGATTAGTTTCAAATTTTATCCTTTGTAAAAAACGGCTATAATAGCGAAAAATTTAGAAATTCGGACTTTGATGGACGGGCTAGCAAGGGAAATTTTCGCTCAAATTTTGGGCGAGAAAAAGACGGAAATCATTTTATTTTTAGCGCAAAATGCCGATGAAAACGGCTTCATCTGTATTAAAATTTCGCAAATCTGCGAGCAAACGAGCGCTAGCAAACCCACCGTCATAGAGACGATAAAACTGCTAGAGAGCCGTAAAATTTTCGAGCGCGTAAAAAACGGGATTTACCGCTTTAAAAATCTAAAAGAGCTACAAAAATAAGCAAATTTAGCCTTTTTGCGCGGCCGTATCTACTTCGGGCAAATTCGGCGCGCGCTAACAAATTTGCCTAATTTAAATTTAATCGCGCAAAATTTATTCAACCTGATTCGCCGAAATTCGGGTCAAATTTAATCATACGGATTTTACTGCTCAACCGCAAATTTAACCGACCTTGGCTGAGCGATGCGTTCGTAGTCCTTCGCGTTTAAAATGATAGAGCGATCTAGCAAGCCTGCGTTGAAGGCAAGCTCGTCGTAGCGCGTAAATAAGCTAGGATCGGCGATCAGCTCTAACTCCTCGCAAAAGCTAAAGGGCGGAACGCTGCCGGGTACGCAGTCCGTTAGCCTCGCGACCTCGTCGGGGCTTGCTAGGCTAGCTCTTGATCCGCCAAGTGCGCTCGCGATGAGCTGCAAATCAGCCTTGTAATCAGCAGGCAGCACCGCCAAAACATATCGTTTGGCGCCGCCGCCTTTTATGGCGCAAACGAGCGCCTTAGCCCCCTGTCCTAGCTGCGTGCCGCGCGCTACGGCAACCTGGGCCGAGGTTTTGACGCTTTCGTGAGATACCGCGCGAAAGTTTGCGTTTTGCGCGCTTAACAGCTCTTTTAGTTTCTCGAAAATTTGCTCGGACATCGCTATTCCTTTGGTTTAAATTTTAGTTTGGATTATACAGCAAATTTTAAAATATCCGCCTTGCAGCTCCCGATTATTTTAAAGATTTAGCAAACCAAATGCGTCTAAATTTAAATATTTTTGGCTATTATTTTGCAAATTTGCCCTAAAACGAATGCAAAGAAGAAGAGCAAATTTACAAAGGAAAAATATGCAAATAGATAAAATCCAAATCGAAGCGGGCTGGAAAGAGGCGCTAAAAGATGAGTTTTTGAGTGAAAATTTCGCCCGAGTGAAGGAAAATTTTCTACGCGCAAAGGCTGCGGGCGAGGTCTATCCGCCAAACGCGCTGATATTTAACGCCTTTAATCTAACGCCCTTTAACGTCGTAAAAGTCGTAATCCTAGGCCAAGACCCGTATCACGGCGCGGGGCAGGCGATGGGGCTAAGCTTCTCCGTGCCGCGCGGCGTCAAAATCCCGCCCAGCCTGCAAAATATCTACAAAGAAATTTACGATGATTTGGGCGTTATGCAGCCAAATTCGGGCGATCTGAGCTACTGGGCGAAGCAGGGCGTGCTGCTGCTAAACGCGACGCTAAGCGTTAGCGCGGGACGGGCGAATTCGCACTCAAATTTTGGCTGGCAGGAGTTCACGGACGCTGCGATTAGAAAGCTTAGCGAACGCGCCCAAAACGTCGTTTTTATGCTCTGGGGTAATCCCGCTAAGGCAAAAGCTTCGCTCATCGACGCATCGCGCCACCTCGTGCTAACGGCGGCTCATCCAAGCCCGTTAGCGCGCGGCGCGTTTTTTGGTTGCAGGCACTTTTCAAAGGTGAATTTATACCTAGCGCAGCACGGCAAAGCGCCGATAGACTGGGATCTAAACAATGACGTTTAGAGCCGAGCTAGCCGAGCAAATTTTACTTTAAATCTACGCAAATAGACGAATTTAACAAAGGAGTAAAAGTGGCGATTTCGATCAAACTCAAAAAGCGTTGGGATGCTTATCCCGCTTTGCAAGACGTGCTTGCGGCGACTAAAAACCTTAGTGTATCGCCCTTTGGACTTACCGAAGAGGGTTTGCAGGACTTCCGAGGGGTTAAGCTTATAGGCGAAAGAGCGCAAGTTCCTTTGCGAAATGGATATATGTGGGAAAACATATCCAAACCTCTCCATACTTCCCTATCCTATGCCGATTTTTCAGGCTCGGTGTGGCAGTATTTTGCCATTGAAGAAACAGACGATTTTACCCCTGTGATTGATCACGTTATTTTCGACGAAAGCATGTTTCAATTGAGTGCCTATGCTATTTGCGGAAATGGCGCTACTTTCTTATCGTGCAGTTTTGCCGGTTGCAAATACAAATGGGGAGATTTTATAGGGGCTACGCTAAAAGACTGCCGCTTTACCCAAATCAAAAAGAATGTTCGCTTAAAGTTCAATAGTTGCAAACTGTTAGAGGACTGTCTCTTTAGTGGAGAAATCCACAAGGCGCTTTTTTGGTATTCCAATCTAAAAGATTGTACCTTTGAAGGGTTGTTATACGACTGCTCTTTTTACGGAGCAGAAAAGACAGGAGACCTGCGTAAGAGAGAGATTATCCCGCCTGAAAAAGTGGATAATAGAATGGACGGCGTGGATTTCTCTAAGGCGGATATCATAATGTGTAGCTTTTGGTCATTTTGTTATTTGGATAAAGTGAAACCCTCAAAAAACAATTGTGTATTCAAGGTAACCGATGAATTTCACAACTGTTTGCTTTCCATTATAGAAAATAGCGATAGTCCTTTAAAAGAGAAATTGATAGAATACGCAAAATTATTCTACGCTCCGCACACTACAACCCCTTACGAAGTAGCACATCCTAATAATTTTTCATTCAAACATCCAGAAGAAGCGGAACTGAGTCAGCAACTCTATGATTTCGTTTGCAAGGCTGCAGAAGCTACGGGGTGTAGGGTGAAGTAGCAAGAGCCCCGAGACTAAGCAGCTAGCAAATAAACGAATAAATCTTAAACCGCTAAAATATCAAAAAGCAAACGGCGCGGGAGGGGTAAAATTTAGAACTAAAATAAACGTCGCCTCCTGCGGCGATTTTAAATTTACCGCCGAATTTTGCCTTAAATATAATAGAAACGTAGGTTACATTACATTTAAAATAAATCAAAATAATAAATATATAAGAAATATACTGATACAATTTCATATCAAATATTATTTTCAAGGAACGACGATGAAGAAAATTTTACTTTTAGCGGCGATTTGCGGCAGCATTTTAGCAGAGCAAACCTACGAACTAAACGTACCTAACATGAACTGCGGCGGCTGCGCCAAGAAAATCGAAGATGCCGCAAAAAGCGTCAAAGGCGTAAAAAGAGTGAGTCTTGATCTAAAAAGCAAGGACGTAAATATCACCGCAGATAGCGGCGCAAACGTGATGGACGTCGTGCGCGCCATCCAAGCTAAAAAATACAAAGTCGGAATCAAAGAATGAAAAAGCTGGCTCTAGTTTTTGCGCTTAGCGCCGTGGCGTTTGCGGATAAGACGCTAGTTTACGAGATCCCTAATATGTCCTGCGTGAGCTGCTACGAGGTCATCGTGCAGACTCTTGGCGAGCTAAAAGGCGTAAAAAATTTTGAGGTAAATTTAGAAGCCAAAACCGCTCAAATCATAGCTAAAGACGATTTGCCCCAAAATGCCGTCGTTGATGCGCTCAAAAAACAAGGCTATCAAGCGGTTTTAAAGTCTGAAAAATAACGCCCGCGCGGGATAAATTTAGCTCTTAGCGCGGTTTTTAGGTTTTTAGCAAAAGCGGCTTTGCGTAGTTTTTTAAGCGGCGAATAAATTTAGGCGGCTTTTGTTTAAATTTGCGGTTTAACGCGCGTTTAAAAACAAAGCTTAATCGCTGCGAGGGCAAATCGTAGTCGCCTTTTTACAAATTTTGCGGCGTAAATTTAGCCGAATTTAGCAACCCTCAAAGCTAAAACGTAAGACGAGTAAAATTTATCGCCGCCTAAAATGCGCGGTTTTGACGCAAACGTCCAAAACCGACGAATAAATTTAACTAAGGATAATTATGAAAAAAACGGCTAGTCTTTTGATAGCTGCCGCGGCGTTAAATTTGCCGCTTTCGCATTTGGCCGCGAGTCGCGACGCCCATCGGGGCTTTTTAAATTTAACCGCTTTAAAGGCGTTAAATTTAAGTACGCTAAACGCCTCGGAGGTCGTGCTAGATAAAGTCGAGGTCAGCGCCGACGCCAACGCTACGAAAGAACCCGGAAAACTAACGCGCGCGGATATGGATCTGATAACGTCTAAAAATCACGGCATAACCGATCTTTTAAAAGGCAATCCAAACGTCGCCTTTAGCGCGAAAAACGCCAAAAGCGTGCGCGCGGGCGAGCTAGCTCCGCAAGATATCAGTATAAACGGCGCGAGCTACTATCAAAACAACTTTACCCTAGACGGCGCAAGCATAAATAACGACCTAGACCCTAAAAAACGCACGTGGAATAACCACAACAACATCTGGAGCGACAGCACGATAGGCTCGCAGGCTATGAGCGTAGATGCGGATCTGCTAGATAGCGTCGAGGTGCTAGATAGCGCGGTCTCGGCTAGATACGGCGGCTTTCAAGGAGGCGCCGTAAACGCTAAAACCAGAGACCCTAAAAGCGGCTTTCACGGCGTGCTTAGCTATTCTTATACGGGCGGGGATTGGAGCAAAATTTATAAAGACGCCTCCGCCGAGCAAAGATACGACGACGGCGATCTAGCCGATATGAGCGACTTTAAAAAGCGCAGATATAGAGTCGGCGCCGAGGGGTATTTGACGCAGAATTTCGGCCTTTTGCTAGACTACTCGAGGCACCGCTCCGTCATAGAAAACCACTACAACAAAAAACAGATAAATCAAAATTTATACTCGTTTCCAAACGACAGGCAGACTAATGATAATCTTTTCGTAAAAGGCGTTTGGGGCGTGAGCGATAAATTTACGCTAAAGCCGAGCTTTTTGTACTCTAGGCTAGATAACTACACCTCCGCCAAGCGGTACCTAGACTCCCAGCTCACGCTAAAATACGGCGGTTACGTCGCGACTCTCGAGGCGCAGGCCGATCTTGAGGGGGTATTTTTAGAGCAGACGCTTAGCTACTCCGCCTCGCAAAACAGCCGCGACTATGAGCATGATACCGAGTACTACGGCTACAAACCCTCAAACGTCAAAAACTGGGGAACCAATCCTAGCCCGAATTTCGGCTCGGGTATAGGGGGGCTAAACGATTTTGAGCAACGCCAAAACAAGCTGGCGTATAAATTCGACGCAAGCGTGAAGGAATTTGAAGCGCTGGGCGCATCGCATCTGGTGAAATCTGGCTTTGAGATAGCTAGACAAAGCGGCAGCTACGAGATACCGCGCACCCGCGTATCCTACGGCACGCCAAAGCCTTTGATGAGCGGAACGTGCATCGCCGGCGATAAAACCTGCGTCATAGACGATAGCTTCGCCTCCCAGGGCGCGGTCGGTCAATATCTATCGAAAAAAACCTACTACTATGCCGTAAAAACCAAGGCTACGCAAACCAATCTCGCCCTTTATCTCGAAGACGAGATGAGGTTTGGCGCGTTTAAATTTCGTCCCGGACTTCGCATCGAGCGAAACGGCGATAACAACGACGTAAATTTAGCCCCGAGGCTGCTAGCCGAATACGAATTTGCGGATAAAAACTTCGTAGGAATCGGACTAAACCGCTACTACGGACGAAATTTTTTCGCGTATAAGATGTATAACGGCGTGTACAGGATGTATGAGACTTGCGAGAGAAGCTCGTACGGCGGCGCGTATACGTGCGGCGGACTGGCTAATGACCGCCGCCCTATCAGGGAGCTAAAGACGCCTTACGACGACGAATTTAGCGCGTATTATCGCGGCGACGTCGGCAACGCGAGGCTGAATCTCAAATACGTAAGACGCCAAGGCCGCGACGAAGTAGCGACGAAATACGTAAGAGAGCCGCTATCAGGCTACGGAAACGGGTATTCTATATTTACCAACGAGGGACAAAGTAAGCGCGACATCGTAACCTTAAGCGCGGCAAACATCGCTCCGATCGAAATTTGGGGCGTAAAAAACGATTTTGAAGGCTCGCTAAGCTTTACTAAGCAAAGTAGGAGCTTTACGGACTATGAAGACGATGAGATGAACGACGACGTTTCGTATAACGGAAAAATCATCAAAAAAAGCGAACTACCGGTCGTTGATTACCATGTGCCTTTTACCGCCAAATTTCGCCACTCGGCTAAATTTAGCGGCTTTAGCGTTTCAAATTTCATAAACTATACGAGCAAAACGGACGCGCTACTAGGCGGCTGGAATAGAACGCGCGGGATGTACGTCTACGAGCGCCAAAAGTTGCCCGCATACGCGACTTGGGATATGCGCATAGGTTATGAAAGGCGGCTGGCCGGCGATTTTCGAGCGTTTGTAAATCTTGATATAAATAATCTTTTAAACAAAAAATTTATCGCCTCAAACGAGGGCAACTACTACGAATACGGCCTTGGCCGCAACTTTTGGTTGGAAGCGGGTATGAAGTGGTGATTTGCCGGGATTTATCCCGAAATTTACCGCGCAAGACGCGGTAAAAGCGGGTCTGCGGCAAAATTTGCGAGCTTTAAAAGGCTAAAGCGCTTTGGTCTAGTTTTTATGCGCACCTTAAATTTGCGCCTTTTGGTTGGTTTCATATTTTGCTTTACGGCGCAAAGTCGCAAATTTGCCGTTTATGCGCAGCGTAAATCCGTGCTCTTGCTCTCTAGGCTTTTAATTTATCTACTCGAGGCGGGCAGAATCGGCGAAACAGCTAAATTTCGCGTAGGGCGCGAGCGGCAATTTCCTCGCCTAAACGCAAAACGTGCGGGGTAGATTTTACGGCTCGGCGGTTTTGTCGTTTAAAACGCTATTTTTTCTCTCGCGGCTTAAAACTCTAAAACCGCGAGAAAATGCGGTTCGCGCTCTTTTGGCGTAATTAAAACGCTAATTTTACTCTCGCGGCTTAAAAAGGCGCAAATTTAGCGATGATTTAGCCGTTAGCTCGCGTAAAATCACCCTCAAAAGATACGAATTTGTCGCGCCAAAAAGGCCGTGTCGCCCGTGCAGGCGAAATTTATAAGCCAGATTTTACCCGCCGCCCGACAAGACCTCGCGCCGAGCCGTTTTTGCCCGCGCATATCTGCTTTGATTTTTGTTTAAAATGGGCTTAACCGCCCGTAACGCAAAGCTAAAAGCGTATTTTGCGTTTTTAAGCTTAAATTTAAGCGCAAAAATCGGCCGCGCGTTTTGATTTTACGGCAACTAGCCATATGTCCGAGATTTGCTCGCAAAGCTGCTTAAAAGCAAGTAAAATTTGGCGTTTTGGTCGCAAGCTCCGAGCGACCTAGCATCTAGCGCGGCAAAACGCGTATAAATTTCCGGTTTCAGCGGTTTTTTGATATAATCAAAACAAAAGTTAAATCAAAGGAGTAAAATGTATATCGTCCTAGGCGTCCTCGCCGTTCTCGCGCTCGTCGTTATTTCGACTTATAACTCGCTAGTGGGCAAGCGAAACCAAGTCCTAAATATCAAATCAGGCGTCGATACGCAGCTAAAAAAGCGTTTTGACCTCATCCCGAATTTAGTCGCCACCGTCAAGCAGTATCTCACGCACGAGCGCGAACTGCTAGAAAACATCTCCGCGCTTAGAAGCGGCATCCAAAAGGCTGCGGGCGACGAACAGAGATTTGAGCTAAACGGCGAGCTGTCAAATCTGATCTCAAAGTTAAATGTCGTCGTGGAGAATTATCCTGAACTAAAAGCAAACGAAAACGTAATGCACCTACAAAAAACGATAAACGATATCGAGGAGCAGATCTCCGCCGCGCGCCGCGCCTACAACGCCGCCGTGACCGATTACAACAACGCCGTGGAGATGTTTCCCTCAAACATCGTCGCTAGCTGGGCGAGGTTTAGCAAAGCCGCATTTTTCGAGGTGCCTAAGGGGCAAGACGATCCGCACAACGTGCACGAGCTTTTTAACCGCTAAATTTGCGCTCGATTCGCCAAATTTGAACTAAATTTAGGCGCTTTAACTGCGCTCCTAAAATACAAGCGGACTTTGTCGGCTCGTAAACGGCGAGCTTAAATTTGAGCAGTTTAAAACGTAAATTTAAAGACAAAAGCTCGCAAAATAGCCAAATTTACAAAAACGGCGTTAAATCAAAATGGAGTAAAAATGGACGATCTGGTCTTGCTAGAGCTTGAGCGGCAAAGGGTTTTACGCTCGCTTTTTCGCCTAAAGCTCGTTTGTTTTGTTCTCGCAGCGGGAGTAGGCTGGCTGTTTTACTATTTCTTGCGCGACGCGATACTCGGCGCGGTCGCGTTTGTCGTCTGCGGGACTGCGGTGTACTATTTTTTCGAGAGTATTTTCACGGATAGCTTTACCTTTAAATTTAAACGAAAAGTTATACGCAGCATCGTCGAAAGCTGCGGCCTAACCTACCACCCGGGCGGCTTCGTGGAAAATGATTATTTATATATTATTTATGATTTTGACATCGATAAATACTCGGGCAACGACCTGATTTTCGGGCAGATAGAGGGCGTGCGGGTCAAATTTAGCGACGTAGAGGCGATAAGCATCAAAGAGGATCTGCGCGGAAACAAGACGCATAGAGTGCTTTTTGCGGGGCTTTTGTTCGTGGCCGATTTTCCTAAACGCTTAAAGGCCGTCACTCAAATTTGTAGCGGGACGGATGAGTTTAAGGACTACGGCGGCAAGCGCGCTAGGATGGACGACGCGGAGTTTGAGCGGTATTTTAGAGTCTACGCAACCGATCAGATCGAGGCTAGATACGCGCTCACGCCAAGCTTGATGGAAAATTTAAAGCTGCTAAAAATGAGATTTCACCGCCCTATAAACATCGTGCTAACCAGGGATAAAATCTGCATGGCGATCCGCACGGGACGCGATAACTTCGAGCCAGATATGCGCCGCCCGCTCGTGGGCAAGGGCGCGAATAGATTTTACAAAGACGAGATCGGCGGCTTTTTGCGTATCGTCGAGGAGCTGCGGCTAAACCGTAAAATTTGGGCGGATTAGAAAGCGCGGCGGTAAATTTGGCGGACGGCGTAACCCGCACCCTAAAAACCCAAACGAGCGTGCAAGGCAGAAATCCCGAGCGCGGCGGTAAAATGAAAAGGAGAGCGGATGAAGGGCGTAGCGATAAACGAAACGACGATAGTCGGCGACAACGGGAAATACTATAAATTTAGCTTTGAAGAGGTGCGCGCGGGGCGGCCGGGCGGAGGAGAGCGCGTGGCGTTTCGAGCCGACGGGGAGTTTGCCCGCGACGTATTCGTGGTGACGGACGAGGGCGAGCGGCGCGCCACGAAAGACGCCAGAAGTAAGGAGACGAAGGCGGCGCTAAAAGAGAGCGCGGCGTTTGGGCGGGCTAGGATGGCAGGCATTGCTTCCGGCGTTGCGCCTGCTGCTATCAAACTTTACGCGTTTTTTATCGCGGACTACGCGGGGCTAAAGCTACAAATCGCCGTCGCCCTAGCAGTCCTCGTAGGCGCGCTGCTAACCTATGCGGCGCTAGGCGGTATCGCGCGGCTTGCGGGTAGCGATGATCTACACGTAAACTACGGCAAGGCGATGATAGCGATGTTCGTCGCCCAGGTTACGCAGACGCTGGCGTTTTATTTGGCGCAAACGGGTCATCCGCTAGCTAGGCTCGTCGCCGTTATCGCGGCGCTTTTGCTAGTTTACGTGGCGGTAGTTTGGGCGAAGGTTTTTTTCGAGCTTGCTAGGCTAACTAGAAACGGGCTTTTTAAGGCGTATATTTTCGTGTTTTTTATCGGGGAGCTGATGCAAGCAAGCGGGTATTTGTTTATATTTAGTTTTCTTTTTATCGTGGCGTCGTTTATTATCTACATTGTAGCGTGGGTCAAAACGGACAAGGTCGGCGAGGCAAATAAAGAGGGGCTTTTTGTCTATTAGCCTAGCGCGTTTGCTCTTGCGCGGTCTAGCTCGTTAAATTTAATATCGCCGCCTGCGCCTGCTAGCGCGTTTTGCCTGATTTTGAGAACGACTGCGGCGATGAGCTTTTGGGGAGCTACGCCAAACTTGGATATCGCAGTTAGCCTTGTCTAGTCTTAAATAATGCGATGAGCTTTTAGAGAGCTTGCCTGTTTTGCGCCAAAAGGCTTTAGTTTACCTCCCCCATGCGCGGTTTTATACGGCGGTTTTTGCGGGTAGGTAAAGGGGCTTGGCGCCGCAGATTTGTTAGTGCTTTGGATTTGACGCATTAAACTAACGCTCTTAAATTTACTCGCGCGCTGCGCGCTTTTTGCCGCTATTTTTGGATTTTGGGGTAATTTGCGCAAAAATCTAACGGCGCCTAAAACAGGATTTTTTAAGGGCGTAGACGATTTTGCGTTAATGCGTTTCTAAATTTCGGTGCTAGCGGCGCAAGCGGACGTAAATTTATAGTGCCGCATTTTTATCCTAACGCCTGCGGCGACAAAACGCGCAAAACTCGTCGGCAGCGTGCCGTAAATAAAAATAGTATCTTAAATTTATTCCGATTTTTGCCGTTTTGCTTGCTAAATTTTAGCAAAACGAGCCTTTGCTTTTCTATACTTTTAAATCAAAAATCGCCGTCTAAATCTTTATAGACGGCGCAAAATTTTTATGCTTTAGCTTTGATTTTACGGTATGATTAGCGCCTTTGTCCGGTAAAAGCCGCTGCTTCTAGGTTTGGCATAAATTTATCCAAAATCTTGCATTTATTATCAAAACGATGCTTGTAAAACAGTGCAAATAAAGATATAATGACTAACCAATCTAAACTAAAAGTAAAAACAATGAAAAAAATCGTTTTAGCTGTGGTCGTTGTCATTCTATGCTCTTTAAATTTGAGCGCCGGGGAACTGGAGGATAATATCAAAAAATGTAACGAAGGCGATGCGCAGGCTTGTCTGAAAGCTGCTGAAAAATACTATGTTGCGGGGCAAAACCGATCCTAAAGAAATTGAACTTTTTCAAAAAGCTTGCACTTTATTGGCATATAAATACAAAAAAGCGGAGATATGGCGAATGCCAAAATATTTTATACAAAAGCTTGTGATCTAGGTGATCAAGCAGCTTGTACGATGAAGTAAATTTTTAAAAAGAGTAAAGCCTGATTTTGCGATCAGGCTTTTGTTATCTAAGCGGTTAAAATATACCGCCGATATGCGCCTAAATTCGCGTCAATCGTTTAAATTTAGGGCCGCATTTGACGCTAAATCGGCTTGTGGATTTAATTTAAAACCTGAGCTTTAATTAGGCAAATTTACCAAGCAAATCCGCGCTAAGAATGCCTAAAACTGCGGCTTGCCGCCGTTTGCTTTGGCGCCTTTTACGAAGTCTATCGCGTATTTTTGGCACGCGGTTTTGTCCTTCTTCTCTAGACACAGCGTTTCTAGCTGCTCGCTACTCATGCCCTTGTAGTCGGCCACGGTTTTATTCGTTCCGCCCATATAAAACCACGTGATTAAACCTAGAATTAACAAAATAAAAACTAGCCGCGCCATTTTTTCTCCTTTACAAATTTATTTTTAATGATACAACGGTGACGGTTAAATTTAGCTTGATTTTGCGTAAAATCCAAGCCAAGCGGCGATTTTTAAACTAGTACCAGCCTAAAATCGCATGTAGCCTTGCGTCGCGGTTAGGCCGGCGCCAGTCGTTCTTACGCTTGGCGGCACGGTGTGCAGCGCCTAAAATGACGATACGCTTTGCGCTAGCGATACGCCGAGCTTGCCGTTTAGGCTATTTTGTCTGCCTACGCGATAAGGGTCGCTTTAGACTAAATTTCAAAGCCGAGCTAAAATTTAGAGAGAAATTATTTATATTTAGTTTTTAAAAGTTTGATTTGCCGTTTATATACATTACGCTAAAATGCACCGAAAATTTTATATAAAGGATTAAAGATGAAAAAGATCTTTTTGGGCTTTGCGCTATTTTCTGCGATCGCGGCTGCCGCGCTAGGCGAGACGATCGAGGTTTATAAAAGTCCCGAGTGCGGTTGCTGCGGTAAATGGGGCGAGGTAATGAAGCAAAACGGCTTTGAGGTAACTGAGCATAAAACAAACGAGATAATCGAAACGAAAAATAAATACGGAGTGCCGGCGGAGCTATACAGCTGTCATACCGGCATAGTCGGCGGCTACGCTATCGAGGGGCACGTACCGGCGCAGGAGATAAAGGCGCTTTTAGCCGCTAAACCCTCTGACGTCGTGGGTATCTCGGTGCCCGGCATGCCGCTGGGAAGTCCGGGTATGGAGCAGGGCGGCATCGTCGAAGACTACGACGTGATCGCGTTTAAAAAGGACGGCACGACCGAAATTTTTGCCAGCTACAAAAACGGCAAGAAGGTAAAATAATGTAGCGAAATCGGCGTAAATTTGGCCTATTTTTACGCATTTGCGCCGAGTTTTTTCCGCATAAATTTTACTCGCGGCGTCAATCTTACGGCGCCGATTTTACTCGGTTTTATCCTTGCGGGAGATTGCTAAAATTTTCCTTTTTTACTTTTTACGAGCGGCTTTTGACGCGCTCGCGCGTTTTGCCCGTTCGCTTTAAATTTTTATCATGAAACGAGCGTATTTACGGCGCCGAATTTATAAAATTTACGTTATTTTTTACGGCGTCAAATTTGGCGACTCGGACGCCCGCGACCCGCGTAAATTTTTTTCTTAGCGCGACTTGCCGCGAGCGCCGCAAAGATTGAAAACGGTCGTTAAATCGGTATAGTTTTGTTAAATTTAATCTGCTTGCCAAATTTAGCCCAGATGAAAGAAAAAAAGATACAAAACGGCGACCGATTTGCTTTTTCTTGGATCACGATTTCGGCTTGATCGTTTTTGAGCTGAAATTTACGGGTCGCGATCCGGCCGCAGGCGCTGTTTGAGGGCAATCGGTTTTTGCCGCGATATCGGTTTGCGAGACCCTTTTTCTAAAAACGCCGCAAATCCCCGCAAAATCAAACTAAATTTAACTCCCTCGCGCTATATATTAAAGCTAAATTTACAAAGGAGCGGGCGGGGGCGCGAGCGATACTTATGCTATTTATTTTGCGGCTTCTTGCGCGGCTTTACATGGGCGGAACGATGAAAACGCCGACTACGAGGGGCTTGAGGCTTTGCGTCTTGAAAAAAAGGACAAAAAGACCTGCTAAAAAACGCGACCGACTTCGCAAATGGCGCGAAGGTAAACGGCGATAAAGCGCAGTTTTAGTGGTTTTTCGGGTGGATTTTACGTTCAAATTCGCCGCGGCGGTTCGGGCTTGCGATCTGGCAAAATGGCTAGCCCACAAGTCAAATTTGAGCTCAGATTTAGTTTCAAATTTAAATTTGCCGTAGATTAGATTTGCGGTCAAATTTGATGCCGCAAGCGCTAAAATCGCCGTGCCAAAGCCGCCCGATCTTGGCTCAAATTTTAAAATTTACAGCGAGCCGATTTGCTTTTAGAGCTCAAACTGGGCGCTGCCGGCAAAGCCTTAAAACTAATCTAAATTTAACTCCTTTATCAAATTTAAGAATTTAAGCCCCAATAACGTAGGCGGCGCAAATTTAAACTATTTCAAATTTGGCTCGCATTTTTGCGGCGCGGGTCTAGGCGCGTCAAATTCGGACTCAAATTTAAATAATTTTCGCAAATTTAGACCGAAAGCCGCATAAAATAAGCAATATTTGTATTACAAGTTTAGCCCGGAGGTCAAATTTGCGCTCAAATTTAAACGGAAAGCAGGGTGCGCAAGAGGCCAAAAGCGCCAAAACGCGGCAAAATAGCTTCCGCGGCTCTCGCTCGCGCTGCGGGCGGCAAAAATGCGCTTTCAGTTTAAAATTCCCGATTTTTTGCTATAATCGCCGCGTTTCATTTTAATTTTTTAAGGATTTTAATTGCACCCCAGTAGCGCCGACTCGCTTTTTATGATCGCTCTCGCGTTTTTCTTTGTATTTCTAAACGCTTTTTTCGTCTTATCAGAATTTTCCATCGTCAAAGTCCGCAAGACCCGCCTAGAAGAGCTTGTTAAGGACAAAGTCCCAAACGCCAAAATCGCGCTTGATATGTCAAACAACCTCGACACCTACCTCTCCGCCACGCAGCTAGGCATCACGCTAAGCTCATTGGCTCTTGGTTGGATCGGCGAGCCTGCAGTCGCTAGGCTGATAGAAGAACCGCTAAAAACATACTTTAATCTAAACGATATCTTGGTCCACACCGTCTCGTTTGCGATCGCATTTACGCTGATCACGCTCATGCACGTGGTGCTAGGCGAGCTAGTGCCAAAGTCCGTCGCCATCGCAAAATCCGAAAAAGCGGTCCTTGCCATCGCGCGTCCGCTGCATGTATTTTGGGTGGTTTTCTCGCCGCTTATCAAGACTTTTGATTTTCTAGCCGGCGTTTCGCTTAAAATTTTAGGCATCAAACCTGCAAAAGAGAGCGAGCTAGCTCACTCGGAAGAAGAGATAAAAATCATCGTGGGCGAGAGCCTAAAAGGCGGCGTTTTAGACAGCTTTGAGACCGAGATCATCAAAAATGCGGTCGATTTCTCCGACACGGTCGCCAAAGAGATCATGACTCCGCGCCGAGATATGATCTGCATAAATAAGCAAAAAAGCTACGAAGAAAACATTAAAGTGATCTTTGAGTCCAAATACACGCGCTACCCCTATATCGACGGCAGCAAGGACGCAATCCTTGGCATGATCCACATCAGAGATATCTTGCAAATCGATCTGGGTAACAAAAAGCGCGAATTTGACAGCATCGTGCGTAAATTCGTCATCGTGCCCGAAAACCTCTCGATATCTAAAATCCTCGTGATGATGAACAAGCAGCAAATCTCGGCCGCTCTCGTCGTGGACGAATACGGCGGCACGGCGGGGCTTCTTACGATGGAAGACATAATGGAAGAAATCCTAGGCGACTTTAACGACGAGCACGACGACGCCGACCCGCATTACAAAAAAATCAACGAAAATATCTACGAGTTTCAGGGGCGCTTTGATTTAGAGAGCGTTGAGGAGCTGATGGGGATAAGCTTTGCCGATGAGACCGAGGAGCTAACGATCGGTGGATACGTCTTTAATCTCATCGGTCGCTTGCCTGTCGTAGGCGACAAGATCGAGGATGAAAACTGCTACTACGAGGTGCGCAAGATGGACGGCGCTAGCATCTCTAGCGTCAAAGTGCGCAGAAAATTTGAGCAAAAAGAGGACGAGGACTGAGTAAATTTGCGCTTTGTCTTTGCGGGCGGGACGTAAATTCGGTTTTAAATTTGAGGCGCGGAAACGGATTCTTAAATTTAAGCCGGTCTAAAATTTGAAAACGCAGCCACACTTGAAATCAGCACAAATTTAAGCTATTCCGTTAAATTTAAGCTATTTCATTAAATTTGTGCTTGCGTTTTTGCTCTAAATTTACCGCCGTTTGGCCAACTCTTGCGGGATTGTCGTTAAATTTGCGCGAAGCATAAATTTAAATTTGCTTGCTAAATTTCAGCCGATTTTTCTCTCGGACTCTCTCAAAATCAGCAAATTTAATCTAACTTTTTAGCTTATTTTGATAAACTTCCCAAAATTTAATAAAATATAAAATTTAAATTCTACATTTTGAAATTTAGAAAACAAATTTAACACAGGAGGACAGATGAGAGTAGTTCAAGCAGAATTAATCTCCAAAACCGTCAGCGAGCTTTGCAAGCAGGCCTGTTACGTCGTAACGCCCGATATGAGAGCGGCTTTTGAAAAAGCTAGAGAAAACGAGAGTTCGCCGATAGGCAAGGACATCCTAGGCAAGGTGCTCCAAAATGCCGATCTAGCCCAAAAGGGCATCGCGCCGATCTGCCAAGACACGGGCATGGCGGTCGTGTTCGTCGATCTGGGACAAGACGTGCATATCGAGGGCGGATTTTTAGAAGACGCTATAAATGAGGGCGTAAAAGACGGCTACGTGGGCGGCTACCTGCGCAAATCAGTCGTAAATGATCCGATCTTTGAGCGTAAAAACACGACAAACAACACCCCCGCCGTCATAAACGTAAGGATAGTAAGAGGCGATAAAATCCATATAAAAGTGGCTCCAAAAGGCTTTGGTAGCGAGAACAAATCGGCTCTAAAGATGCTGGTACCCGCAGACGGTCTAGAGGGCGTGAAAAAGGTATTTTTAGACACCGTTAAGCTAGCGGGTCCAAACGCCTGTCCTCCGATGGTGATTGGCGTAGGCATAGGCGGCACGATGGATAAGGCCGCGCTAATGGCGAAATACGCCGCCGCTCGCGACGCAGACAGCAAAAACCCCGACCCGCGATACGCCAAACTAGAAGAGGAGCTGCTAGAGCTCGCCTGTAAAACGGGCGTCGGACCGCAAGGTCTAGGCGGCGACACGACCGCGGTAAAAGTAAACATCGAGTGGTATCCGACCCACATCGCGGGCCTACCGGTCGCTATCAACATCAACTGCCATGCCGCTCGCCACGCCGAAGCTGAAATTTAAGGAGAAAAGATGTCAGAAGTAAAAAAGATAACCGCGCCGTTTAACAAAGAGGTCGTAAAAAGCCTAAAAGCGGGTGACAACGTACTAATAAGCGGCACCATCATCGCAGCTCGCGACGCCGCGCACAAGGCGCTAACCGAGACTTTGGCTCGCGGCGAGGCCTTGCCCGTAAATTTAGCCGGCGAGACGATCTACTATCTAGGGCCAAGCCCCGCAAAACCGGGCGACGTCATAGGAGCAGCCGGGCCGACTACTAGCGGGCGCATGGACAAATACACTCCGACGATGATAAACGAGGTTGGCATCAACGGCATGATCGGCAAAGGATATCGTAGCGACGCCGTCGTCGAAGCGATGAAAAAATCAGGCTGCGTCTATATGGTCGCTATCGGAGGTGCGGGCGCGCTAATCAGCCAAAGTATCAAAAAGTACGAAGTGCTAGCCTACCCAGAGCTTGGCCCAGAGGCGGTCGCGAGGCTTACGGTCGAGGACTTCCCGGCTATCGTAGCGATAGATAGCGAGGGCAACAACTTCTATGAAGCAGGACAAGCTCCGTATAGAAAAATATAAATTTATCGGCGCGGGTTATCGCTAGCTCGCGCTTTACTTTACGCGCCGCTTTTTATGGGCAAATTTGAAACCAAACGGCACAACGGCGCGTTAAACTATCAAATTTTACGCTCACTCTTTAAAAATTTTGCCGTAATTGCTCAGATACGCTTTTTTCAAAGATTTTTTGATCTTAGCCTTTAGCGAGCCTGCGTCGCTAAGCTTTACGTCGCCAAATAGGCAATCTTTATCGCAGATTAGGCGCAAAGTCACATCCTGTTTTTCGCCGAACAGCTCAAATTTTACTCGCGCTTCGTTCTCCAAGACCGCTTTTGCGCTAAAGTTTTTGAGTTTGCCAAAGTCTTCGCATCTATAAAAAGGTCGAGATCTAGCGTGCGATACGTGCTCTATGCCGCTCAGACATCCGAGCGCAGAGCCGAACTAATCGTAAATCAGCCCGTCAAGCTCGGGCGTTAGCCACTCCGAGGCGCTAGGCCGTATCTAGCATTGCCGTAGTTTGTTTGGTAAAAATCGATTACCGTTTTTTCCATTGGCTCGGCTTTCGTCGTTTGAGCGTTTAGATTTGCGTCGCCAAGACCGCAAAAAATCACAGCCAAAAGGCAAAATTTAGATACTTTCATGACCTTCCTTTTAAATTTGGCGGTTGCGTGATTTTGGCGTTATTGGGGTTAAATTTTGCTCGTCTTTGCGGGACTAGGTTTGGCGTAATAAGTTGCGAGCCAAATTTGAGCAAACCGGCGTTAATCTCAAATTTGCACTAGCCTTCGAGCCGTCAAATTTTACTCGGACGGCTCGTTAAATTTAGCGGGGATCACTCCGCGGTGCTGTTTATGTAGCTGTTTTCGGAGATCTGCGTCCAGACTCTAGCCTTTTTCATAAAGGCCTTTTGCGAGTCCAAAATCTCCTTAAACGTCGCGTCCTTTGCCGAAAGTTCGTCTAGGATCTCGTCCGTGGCTTTGCGCAGCGCGGCGATGATCTCGGGCGGAAACGAAGCGATTTTCACGTCCGGATGCTCGCTTTTGATTTTATCAAGGACTAGCGAGTTTTGATAGACCGCCGACTCGTAGACGTCTGCTGCTACGGCCTTGGTCGCGGTTTCTACGATAGCTTGGAGGTCGGCCGGTAGCTTGTTCCAGAGTTTTTTGTTGATGTAAAATTCATTTTCGCTAGCGGGCTCCTGCCAGCCGGTGTAGTAAAATTTGGCCACCTTTTGAAAGCCGAAATTTATATCGATCGCAGGGCAGACCCACTCGACGGCGTCTATCGTGTTCATCTCCATCGCCATGTAGAGCTCGCCGATTGGGATCGTGTTGATGTTTACGCCTAGCTTTGCCATTATCTCGCCGCCAAGCCCGGTCATGCGCAGTTTTAGCCCCTTTAGATCGTCCGTGCTCTTGATCTCTTTTTTAAACCAGCCGCCCATTTGCATGCCGAAATTTCCGCCGTGAAAGGTCACGATGCCCTGCTCGTTAAAGACCTTTTGCGCGAGCTCCTTGCCCCCGCCGTACGCGTACCATGCGTCCTGCTCGGCCTTGTTCATACCAAAAGGCACGGTCGTAAAGAGCATGAGCTTAGCGTCCTTGCCCTTATAAAAGTAGCTCGCGGTGAAAGCCGCGTCGTACTGGGCGTTTTTGACCATATCAAGCAGCGCGAACGCCGCCTTGTGCTTGGACGGATAATCGACGCGCACCTCGATACGGCCGTCGCTCATCTTTTCCACGAGTTCTTTAAATTTCTTTGGAGCGTCGCCTAGTACGGGTACGTTGCTCTCGTAGGTGGAGGCGAGCTTGATCTTGTATTTTTCCGCAGCCTGCGCGCTGATCATCATCGCCGCGCATAGAGCTAGAGCTGAAAATAGTTTCATTTTTTCTCCTTTCGGTTTTAAATTTACCGATTATAGAGTTTTGAATTATATTTTTTGATTAATTTTAAAATTTAAGCTACTAAAATTTACAATAAATGAGTAAAAACGTAAATAAATTTCTAAAATGTTACGAAAGTTAAATTTTGCTACTTGCGGATAAATTTGACGATTGCCGCCGTTAAAATGGCGATGTCTAGCTGGGGCTTGACAAATTTTATCTAAGCCGTCGGCAAGTTAGCCCGCGAATAGGGCTATAAATCAGTAGCTTGCCTTGTGCGACGCATCAAAATCGGCGGTTTAAATTTACCCGCACTTTTGGGCAAAATAATGCAAACTCGCGGTAAAAATATACGCTAGCGCGCTCTTAAGCCTAGTTTTGACGATTTTGTATGCCGTAAATGCCAGATTAAAGTAGCGCCGCTTGCATTTGCCGCGGTAATTTGCGGGCAAAATTTACCGCAACGCTTCGGTAAATCGTCCTATGTTTTAGGTGGCTTGAGCCGTTGCCGAGTAAATTTAGCGGCGGTTTGTGTTTGTAAGTAATTTTTCCTAAATTTAGGCAAATTTCGTTTGGTCGGCAACAAAATTTAAGCGTAAGATTCAACAAGACGGCTTTTTGATAAATTTACTTGGCGAAATTTGTAAAATTTAAGCTGTAAAACGAGCGCTTGAGACTCAAATTTAAACCGTCAAAAGCGGCAAGCCGAAAAACGGAGGCGCCAAAAAGTCGGCAAGATAAATCTTCGTTAGGGCGCGCTCGGCTAGAGGATTTTGCGCGAGGTCTGCCTTTTGGCTCCGGTTTGCGCGAGGTTTGTCGCCAAATTTGCAAGTTTTTGGCAAAAACCTACGATTTCGCGCTTGCCCGTATAAATTTATATTAAATTTACCGCGGCGCTTTGGATGAATTTTACGCGTTTTACCGCCAAATCCGCACTTTCTGGCAAAAATATTTGCTAAATTTAGCCGCGATTTTTGCCGAATTTAAAAGAGCGTAAAAAAATTAAAGTCGGTAAATTTAAATTTCGGTCTTGAGCTCGGACGCATCTTTGATCTCGTCGTCGCAAATCTCGCAAAAGCGCTCCAGCAGAGAAAACAGCTTCTGGGTATTTTTTCGCCGAGCCTAGCAAATACCCGCTCGCCCAGCTCATCGCTAGCGCGTACGATAGGCTCTGCCGCGTCGCGCCCCTTTTGCGTGAGCTCGATCGCGCGCTCCCTTTTATCAGCGCTTTGCTCGCTTGGCTGCACTAGCCCTTTTTGGCGAAAATCCTTACAGACGTTAAAAACCGTTTGCTTTGGTATGGCCCACCCCTCGCCGATCTTTTTTTGCGTCGAGCGGCCGTCTTTTGCTAGCGTATAAAGCACTGCAAATTCGCTGTAGCTAAGCCCGGTTTTAGCGATCAGCGCGTCTATACGCTCGTCAATCTCGCTGATTTTTTTGCCTAGGTCGTCAAAGTTATACATCGTTTTCCTTTTTTATTTTGGGCGAATTTTAGTAAAATCCCAAAATATTTTCAAGGTTTTAGGATTGACTTTTAGTCCTAAATTTTGTTAATATGATAAATTTTAAGACTAATTTCAAGGGAAATTTTATGAAATTCGGCAAAATTTTAAAGGCATATTTTTTTATCGTTTGCGCTGATTTTGACCGCGCAACAAACGGCGGCGGCGCAGGAAAATAAATCGGCGCAAGAAACGCCGCCGCAAAACAAGCAAATGGCTCAAGCGGGCCTAAAAGACGGCGACGCTAGCGAAACAAACGTCGGTCAAGACGGCAAAAATTCGGACGCTAGGCAAAATCAAAACGAAGAAGCCATAAAGCTCACGGTCGTCTCGCCCAAGATCGCAAAATTTAGCCCAAAGCTAAATTTGCACGGTGAGCTGGTCTCTAAAGACGACGTTGCGGTAGGCTCGGCGCTGCAAGGCCAACAAATCGCCCAGATCTTAGTCGAGGTCGGCGAAAACGTGCAAAAGGGGCAAATTTTAGCCCTGCTAGATAATGCCGGCGTAAAAGCGAAATTTGACCAGCAAACCGCCGCGCTTGAGGCCGCAAAGCAAAATTTAAACTCCGCCAAGGCCGCCTTTAGCGAATCTGAGTTCGCGCTAAAGCGAGCTAAAGAATTGGCCGCAAAAAAGGCGATCAGCTCGCAAGAACTCGAACAAGTAAATGCGAAAGAAGCAAGCGCCAGAGCGAATCTAAACTCCGCAAAAGCCCAAATTTCGCAGATGGACGCGCAGATCGAGGAGGCTAAAGACCAGCTCGGCAAAGCTAGCGTGATAGCGCCCGTTAGCGGCGTCGTAACGGCCAAAAAAGCCCAAATCGGCGCGCTAACTAGCGGCGAGGCTTTGTTTAACATCGCAAAAGACGGCGTCATCGAGCTATCTGCGGACGCGGACGTAGCCGAGCTAGCGCAGATAAAAGTCGGTATGAGCGCGCAGGCTCAAATTTACGGCGTAAAAGAGGCCGTAAACGGCAAGGTGCGGCTAGTGCCTGTTAGCGTGGATACGAGCTCGCGCCTAGGTAAGGTCAAAATTTCGCTAGACGGCGGGGCTAAATTTATCGGTTCGTACGCCAAGGCCGTCATCGACCTGCCCGAATTTAGCGCGTTAGCGCTGCCCGCGCAGGCGATTTCGTTTACGGAGGCAGGCGCGTTTGCAACGATAATAAAAGACGGCAAGGCGCAGAAGCGAAAAATCCAAACCGGACTTAGAGCAAACGGGCTAGTGCAGGTGATCTGGGGCGTTAGCGAGGGCGATGAGGTCGCGCTAAAAGCCTCCGCGCTGGTAAACGACGGCGAAGCGGCGCAAAGGAGCGCGGAGTGAAAATTTCGTCTTGGGCGATCCGTCATCCTATCCCTATTATCGTGCTTTTTATCGCGCTTAGCTTAGGCGGCGTAGCGTCGTTTTTGCGCCTACCGATAAACGCAAACCCAAACGTAAATTTTCCTATCGTTAGCGTCACGGTCACGCAGACCGGCGCGTCGCCTACCCAGCTGGAAAGCTCGACTACTAGGCGCATAGAAGACGCCGTGAGCGGGCTGGCGGACGTGAGGCACGTTAGCTCTACGATCTCCGAGGGCAGCTCGGCTACGACGGTGGAGTTTGCCATCGAGACGGATGTCGATAGAGCCGTAAACGACGTGCGAAACGCTATCTCGCAGATCAGAGACGAACTACCGGCCGGCATCGATACGCCGCTAGTAGAGCGCGTGGACGTCGAGGGCGGGGCGCTGGCGTTTTATTCGGTAGGAAGCGTAAATTTAGACCAAAGCGAGATATCGCACCTGATAGATAACGAGATAAAAAGGCGGCTGCTAGCGATCCCGGGCGTTCAGCAGGTAAAGCGCCTAGGCGGCGTTACGCGCGAGATTAGGGTGCTTTTAGACCCCGCCGCGCTTAGCTCGCTAAAGATAGACGCGGCTTATATTAACAAGCAGCTTGCGCAAAATAACGCCGATTTGCCCGCGGGCAGGACGGTTTTAGACGGCGCGGAAAACAGCCTGCGCGTAACGGGCGGCGCAAAGAGTATCGAGGAGCTAGCAGACACCCCCATTCGGCTAGAGGGCGGCGGTAGCGTTCGTCTGGGCGACATCGCTCGCGTAGAGGACTCGCACGCCGAGGTTAGGTCGCGCTCTAGGATGGACGGGCTGGAGATGGCGGGATTTAGCGTCTCGCGCTCAAAAGGCGCCAGCGATACGGTCGTGATGCAAAAGGTTGGGGAGGAGCTGGCTAAATTTACCGCAGAGCATGCAGAAGTAAAGATAGACGAGATATACACCTCGGCGAACGAGACTAAGCAAAGCTACGACCAAACGATCTGGATGCTAGCCGAGGGCGCGATATTGACGGTTTTGGTCGTGTTTGTTTTCTTGCGAGACGCGAGAGCGACTCTGGTGGCGGCCGTGTCGCTGCCTCTTTCGATCTTGCCGACGTTTGCAGCGCTTTATCTGCTGGACTACACGCTAAACGGCATCACGTTGCTAGCTTTAATGCTAGTTATCGGCATACTCGTGGATGACGCGATCGTGGAGATAGAAAATATCAAAAAGCACCTAGCTCTAGGCAAACGCCCGTACCAAGCCGCCATAGACGCGGCTGATGATATCGGCTTTGCGGTGGTTGCCATTACGCTAACGATAGTGGCGATATTTTTGCCCGTTAGTTTTATCGGCGGGGGCATCGGGCAGTACTTTAGGCAGTTTGGCATAACCGTCGCGGCGGCGGTTTTGGCTTCGCTTTTAGTAGCGCGTTTAGCCACTCCGCTGCTAGCAGCCTACGTCCTAAAACCCGAGGCCAAAGAGGAGCGCGAAGCGAGCAAGCTAAAGGCGGCCTACCTAAATTTGCTAAATTTTACGCTAGATCACCGTAAATTTACGCTTTTTATCGGCTTTTTGCTGCTGCTGGGATCTTTTGCGTTAATTCCGCTTTTGCCGACGGGATTTTTGCCTCAAAGCGACTCGGGCAGAAGCAGCGTAAATATCACGCTAGCTCCCGGTTCTACGCTAGAGCAGACCGATGAGAGACTGATAAATTTAACCCGCGTCGTTAAGCAAAATCCGGCCGTGCAGTCCGTTTTTGCTATAGCCGGAGGCGGCGGCGAAACGCACAAGGGCGAGCTGCTAATCACGCTAAAACCGCACAAGCAGCGCGCCGTTACGCAAAAGCGGTTTGAAGACGAGCTGCGGGCGGAGCTGGCTAAATTTAGCGATATGAGATTTGCCTTCGCTAACGATATGGCCGCGCGCGATATCTCGGTAATCCTAACCGGCGAGGACGCGGACGCGCTCTCTAAAACCGCCGCACTGATAAAAACCCAAATGAGCGGAGTTGCCGGCGCGAAAAACGCTCAAGTAAACGAACCGCTGCAAAAGCCCGAAATCCGCGTAAATTTAATCAAAAAAGAGGCCGCGAGGCTGGGCGTGAGCCACCAAGCCGTAGCCGAGGCTCTGCGCATCGCCACCGTGGGCGACACGGACGCAGCGTCGGCGAAATTTGACCTGCCGGATCGCCAAGTGCCTATCCGCGTGAGCCTAGAGGAGGACGCTAGAAACGACCTTGAAGTCCTGCGTAAAATTTACGTCCAAAGCGCGGCTGGAACGGCCGTGCCGCTCTCAAGCGTAGCTCAAATCTCGTATTCGCAAGGCGCTGCTAGCATAGAGAGGTTTGATAAACGCCGCAAGATCGCGCTCGAGGCCGATTTGCAGCCCGGATTTACCGTAGGCGAGGTTTTGGAGCAAATTTACGCGCTGCCCGCGATGAAAAATTTGCCCTTTGGCATCTCGTCGCCCGAGTACGGCGATAGCGAGTATATGAGCGAGATGTTTGAGCAGTTTGGTATCGCGCTGGGCTTTGGCGTGACGATGTTTTTGCTGGTTTTGGTCGTGCTTTTTCGCGATTTTTTGCAGCCCGCTACGATATTTATCGCGCTTCCGCTTTCTATCGGCGGCGCGGCGGGCGGGTTGTTGCTTTACGGCGGGGCGCTTGATTTATCCGCCGTCATCGGCATCTTGATGCTCATGGCTATCGTGGGTAAAAACTCGATCTTGCTCGTTGATTTCGTCATCGAAAAGCGTTTGCGCGGAAGCGGCATTAGGCAGGCTTTGCTAAGCTCGGGTGCGGAGAGGGCGCGGCCTATCGTGATGACTACGATAGCCATGATCGCCGGCATGGCGCCTGCGGTGTTTGCTAGCGGCTCTGGCGCGGAGTTTCGCGCGACGATGTCGGTAGCCGTGATTTGCGGACTAGCCGTTTCTACGCTGCTTAGCCTCGTTTTCGTGCCGACTGTTTATTCTATCGTGGACGATGCGAAAAGATTTCTCGGTAAGCGTCTTTCTAAACTCACATCCGTAACCGAGCAAGATAAGCAAAACGCGGCAGGGTAGGAAGCTCGTTAAATTTAGCGCGTAAATTTATCGCTTTTTTCCGCGCGGCGCGGTAGATTTTGATTAAAGCCCGGGTTTATTCGGCGCGGATTAAATTTGAGCCCGGGTTTTATGGCTAAATTTAGCTAAATTTGCAAGCCAAAAAGCCTAAATTTACGCGGCTTAATAATACCCCAGGCACATCGTTTCTGTTAGCTTTATGCGCTTTTCAAGCGGTTCGGGCGAGAAAAACGAGCACTTTTCTATGTAAATTCTATAGCCGTAGTCAAGTCCGAAATCGTCGTAAAATTTCTTTAAATTTATAAATTTTATCCCGCAAATTTCGCGTAGATCAAAAAGCGGATAGAGCTTGGAGCCGTTTTTGGCGACTAGATGCGAGGGTGCTAGCGTCGTAAACGAGCAAAACGCCGACGTGAGCGTTAGCCCTGCTAGGTCGCTGCAGCGCGCGGCCGCCTCGCAAAATCGCGCGGGGATGCTTTTTTTATGCAGAAAAACGATTCGCGAGTTTTCAAATTTAGCGCAGATCGCGCCGCTCCAAAACAGATACGCGTTGCCCGAGATTTCGGCGTTTTTCGCAAATTCGCAGCCAAGAACGTAATCGTCTAAAAACTCGTTTGGAGCAAGGGTGATTTTCATATTTTTAGAGCCTTTTTACGGGAAATTATAGCTAAATTTGCAAATTCGGCGCTAAACTGCTAATATTCGCGAAATTTTTTACAAAGGACGAAAATGAAAAAGGTTATCTCTACAAAAGACGCCCCGCAAGCGATCGGACCGTATTCGCAAGCGATCGCGGCTAACGGATTTTTGTTTATTTCCGGGCAGTTAGGCGTGACTCCTAGCGGCGAATTTGCGGACGCGGACGTAAAATCGCAGGCGCAAAGATCGCTTCAAAATTTGCAAGCGATCTTGAGCGAAGCGGGGCTTGGCTTTGAAAACGTAGTAAAAACGACGATTTTTCTAGCCGATATCGCGGACTTTGCGGCAGTAAACGAAATTTACGCCGAGTTTTTTAACGAGCCCTATCCCGCTCGCAGCACGGTTGCGGTAAAAACGCTGCCAAAAGGCGGTTTGGTCGAGATTGAGCTTATCGCGGCGACGAAGTAAATTTAAAATAAAGGAAAAAAATGAAAAAGGTTATATTTGCGCTTGTAGTCATTTTGATCGCGGTTTTTGGCGTCGCGTTTTACGGCTCGTCTAAGGCCAAAGAGTCCTACGATAGGGGCGTGGCTAGGCTAACGGGCGAAACTTTGCGCTTGCTGTTTGTCGACCTAAAGGCAAACGTGACGCAAAACGAGTACGACAAGGGGCTGTTTAGTTCGCGCGCGACGCTTACGTTTGAGCTAACCGACGGCAAAGATCCGGTAAAATTTGAGGCTAAAACCACGCTAAAGCACGGATTTGCCGAGATTTTTAGCGGATTTAAGGCGCACAGCGATATCAAGGCTCTAACGCCCGAAGCCGCCGCCGAAGCTAAAAAGATATTTGGCACGGACGAGTTTTTGAGCGCCGACGTGCTAATAAATTTAGATAAAACCCGCGACGTAACGCTAAATTTGGCCGAGATCAAAGTAGACGAGAGAAATTCGGACTTTATTATCTCAAAGCCTTTTGCAAAGGCTCAAATCAAAGAAGATAAGATAAAATCCCTAGAAATCGGCGTCGGTAAAGTTAGCGGCGGCGATACGGACGATGCGGGCAAATTTGCGATGGAAAACGCTTCCATGCTCATTGAGCTTAGCGATTTTAAAAGCTTTAGCGATCTGGTTTCGTTTATAAATTTGCAAACCGCCTACGAAAATATATCTAAAGTAGGAATAAAGGTCGGCAAAATGAGCTTTAGCAACGCTAGAAGCTATGATTTTCCAAAAGCCGTAGGGATAACCGATATGGCGTTTTTGGCGCAGATTAAGCAAAATGCGAATGCAAATTTGCTCGATACGATGACTGAGGCTAACCTAGGCGCGCTAGAAATAGACGGCAAGAAAGTCCTAACTCAGCTAAACGCCGCTATGAACGAAAAAAACGTAAACAAGCTTGCTATGGCGATGTATCTTAACGATCCTAAAGAATCGGCGGTTTATAAAATCTTAATGAGCGAAAACTACGTGCTGGAGGTTAAAAATTTTAGCTTTAAAAATCCTGGCGGCAAGGAGATCAAATTTAATGCCGTAGCCGACGCGTCAGGGCTAGGCGTCAAAAGCAAAACGCTAGAAAACGACGCAGACGTGGAAACGGCGCTAAAGGCGGTTAAATTTGACGGCGAGCTAAAAGTGCAAGCCGCGTCTATAACGGAGTTTTTAAGCGAATATAAAGGGATAATGCCGGACAGGGATTTTAATGAAATGATTAACGGTATTAAGCCTTTTGAGGAGCGCATAAATTCGCTTTTTACTAAAGATGGCGAGTATATGAGCGCGAAATTTAAGCATGACGTCGGTAGCGACGACTTGCTGATAAACGATAAAATTTCGCTTAAAGAATTTATAATTAACCTGGCGGTAAATTAAGCCGCAGTAAAAGCAAGGGCGAAAAACTGCGCTCTTGCTTTTATTTTCATTCAAATTTCAATACCACCCAAAAATCTTTTTCTAATTTTTTTAAATTCGCA